>NZ_JBQENM010000001.1:0-199071 GCF_052044795.1 Ensifer sp. 22521 | reverse complement strand
CCCGCCGTGAAGCGGGGGCATGCGCATTGTTGTCTCAGCGATCGCCCAGCGTATCGCCGGCAAGCCAGTGCCTGCAGCCAAACCCGGTGCATGGCCCAAACAAAAAGCCCCGCACAGGGCGGGGCTTTTCAAATCCGGAATGTCCTGAGGCTTAGTTCAGGCGTGCCTTGACTTCGCCAAGCGCCTTCGTGAACAGATCACTCTGTGCACCGGCGTCGGCCTTGGCGGCGACGACCTTCTCGGCAGCGGCAATCGCCAGATCGACGGCAGCGGAACGGACGGCGTTGATCGCGTCGCTTTCAGCCTGCTTGATCTTCTGCTCCGAGAGAGCCGTGCGACGGGCAACGTATTCCTCGGTCTTCTGCTTGGCTTCCGCCGTCAGCATTTCGGCTTCGCGCTGAGCGGCAGCGACGATACCGGCAGCTTCCGCTTCGGCATCCTTACGCTTGCGCTGGTACTCGGCGACAAGGCTCTGTGCTTCTTCGCGCAGACGCTTGGCTTCGGTCAGCTCGTTGCCGATCTTTTCGGCGCGGGCGTCGAGCGCCTTGCCGATCATGCCCGGAACCTTGAGATAGGCGATCAGGACGAAGAACAGGATCAGGCCGACGAGGGCATAGAAGGTCGCATCAAGATGCATGGTTCAGTGCTCCTCAGTTACCGGCCGATGCCTTGACGGCAGCGGTGATCTCGGCCTTGGTGACGGTTCCACCGATCAGCTGCTTGACGACAGCGGTCGCGGTTTCCTCAGCGATGGCGCCGACGTCAGCCAGTGCCTTTGCCTTGATGTCGGCGATGCGGTCTTCCGCAGCCGAAATCTTCTTGGCGAGATCGGCTTCGACGGCCGTGCGGTCTGCATTGGCCTTGGCCTTTGCGGATTCGCGAGCGTCGTCAGCGATCTTGTGACCCTTGGACTTGGCCGTTGCCAGATCCTGCTCGTAGGAAGCGATGGCCGCGTCGGCTTCGCCCTTGAGGCGGGACGCTTCATCGAGATCCTGAGCGATCCGATCGTGACGGGTTTCGAGAATTCCGCCGATACGCGGAATGATGACCTTCGACATCAGGATATAGAAGAGGCCGAACGTGATCGCGAGCCAAAGCAGCTGCGATGCGAAATGGGTCGAATCGAAGGGCGGGAACACGCCGGAGCCAGCCTCGCCTTCGTGGGCCACACCCGTTTCGGTGTGCACCTCACCGGCCG
Source organism: Ensifer sp. 22521 (assembly GCF_052044795.1). NCBI lineage: Bacteria > Pseudomonadati > Pseudomonadota > Alphaproteobacteria > Hyphomicrobiales > Rhizobiaceae > Ensifer > Ensifer sp. 22521. Next base: position 197,873 of record NZ_JBQENM010000001.1, on the reverse strand, counting down.
CAGCGGCATCGTGTGCTTCGGCGCCTTCAGTGGTGGTTGACTGCTGGGCATAGGCCGCGGTCACAAACATGCTCACCTCCAGGTGCACTCAAGAATATGCGCGGCCGCGGCCTTTTGACGGGCCGCGGCCGAAACTCCAGCCGATATTAGACGGCGAAGAGGAGGAGCAGGGCTACGAGCAGCGAGAAGATGCCCAGAGCTTCCGTAACGGCGAAGCCGAATACGAGGCGGCCGAACTGACCGTCAGCAGCCGACGGGTTGCGCAGTGCGCCGGACAGGTAGCTGCCGAAGATGTTGCCGAGGCCGAGAGCCGTGCCGGCCATACCGAGGCAAGCGAGACCTGCGCCGATGTACTTTGCTGCTTCCGCTTCCATGTTTGAACTCCTTCGAATGGTGTTGCGGCTTAGGATTGTGCTTCCGGCGGAGGGCCGGCCGAAAGCAAGCGACTGTTATTCCTTAGTGGCTTCCGGGATGGACAGCGTCGTTGAGGTACATGCAGGTCAGTACCGCAAAGACATAGGCCTGGAGGAAGCAGACGAGGAACTCAAGACCGGTGATGGCGACGGTCATGATGAGCGGCAGGATCGCGCCACCGATACCGAGCGCGCCAAGGGCGCTGAGCGACGTGACGAAGCCTGCAAAGACCTTCAGCGTGATGTGGCCGGCCAGCATGTTGGCGAAAAGACGGACCGAGAGGCTGATGGGGCGGGAAAGGAACGAGATGATTTCGATCGCGACGACAAGCGGCAGAAGCACGCCAGGAACACCATGCGGCACGAAAAGCTTCAGGAAACCGAAACCGTGCTTGTAGAAACCATAGAGAATGACGGTACCGATCACAAACAGCGCCAGTGCGAAGGTGACGATGATCTGGCTGGTGATCGTGAAAAAGTACGGGAACATGCCGAGCAGGTTCGCCGTCAGGATGAACATGAACAGCGAGAACACCATCGGGAAGAACTTCATGCCGCCGCTGCCGGCGCCTTCGCGCAGCATCGAGGCGATGAACTCGTAGGACATTTCGGAGACCGACTGCATGCGGTTCGGGATCAGACCGCGCTGCGACGTCGTCAGATACAGGAAGCCTGCGGCAGCACCCACGGTCGCGACCATGAACAGCGACGCATTGGTGAAGGAAAAGTCAATTCCGCCAATCTCGATCGGGACAATCTTGTTGACCAGGAACTGGTGGGTCGGATCGTTTGACACCGCGCTTCTCTTTCGTTCTGCCCGCCCAAGAGCGGAAACCGTTTTCTTCGGGACAACGCCTCAGTGGGCGTCTCCGTCCTTCTTGTCATCCTCAGGGCCGCCTCTTCCAGCTTCCGGTGTTGCCACCATACCGGCCGAGCGCAGCACATTCAGCACGCCAGCGCAGAAGCCAAGAAGCAGGAGGATGATCATGCCCCACGGCCCTGTACCCGCAAAGTGGTCCAAAAGATAGCCCAGAAACGCGCCGACAACGATGCCGGCGATGAATTCGCTCGACAGCTTCATCGCCGCCGCATAGCCCTTACGGCTTTCGGCGGCACGGGCCTCCGCTGCATCAGACGTATGAGGCTTCTTGGCCTCAATCTTATCGCCGAGCTGCTTCAGCCGCGCTTCCAGACTTTCTTCAGGTTTCTCCGCCACGTGGCCACTCCCTTGCCGTCCTGATCGGGTCTCAGACCGCGATTTCGGTCATACAATAGGCCATCGTTCAAGCCACGTTTCGGCCCCATTTGAAGTCGCGCGCAACATAGTTTTAGGCACCCGCATAGTCAAGGCATGCGGGCAGCTTGACCGTGGACAATATTATTACGATAATTCAAATAGTTAGAATTGCAAAGCACGATCCGCGACAAGGTTGTCGCAGGATTCCTGCACTCTGTCGGCTGGAATCTCGGTTCTACGGGTTAGACAGGAAAAGACGGCGGAATCGCGCCAGGCGCCGATCAACTCCAGCCGCCGCCATAGGTCCGGTAGAAGATGTGCATACCGATCTTGCCGACCCGCTTCATCGTCTTTGCCCAGGGCGGATTGACGTAGGTCGCATGGTAATGGGTGGCAGAGCCCACTTCTGGCAGCCAGATCTTGCCGGCCGTGACCGCCATCGCGACTTCCTTGGCCATTTTCCAGTGCGAGCGCGAATAGATCAGGTCCCGGATCATGTCGCAGGCGAAGGAAAACTGGCAACGGTTGCGCCAGGTCTTGTTCTGATAGACGACGCCGCAGATGGTTTTCGGATAGGTCGGATTGCGGACGCGATTGAGAATCACTTGAGCGACGGCCGCCTGGCCCTTGAGCGACTCGCTGCGCGCTTCGAAATAGATGCCTTCGGCCAGGCAGGCCTGCTCTTCCTTGCTGAATACGGCCGAGGGCAGCACCGTTGCCGCCCAAGCGTGGTCGTCAGGCGCGATTTCGGGAATGAAGCGGCCAGCGTTCTTGTCCTCGCGCAGGATCGAATCGAAGGGTGATTCACGCGCATAGTCCGGCTCGGGCCGGACGTAAGCAGTCGCAAGAATGTCGGGCTTGTCGTTCGTCACGAGCTTGGCCAGCATCGGCGAAACGCCGGGATCCGCCTTTGGCGGCTTCTTTCCATAGAAGGCCGTGGCGATCTCGATCTCCTTGCCCTTGATGCGCGCCTTGGCGAAGACCATTTTCTCGCCCTCCTCGAAGCGCGGCTCCGTGAGGGAACTCGTGCGCTGCAGGATGGAGCCGGCGCTGAAATCCTTGGGCGGCGTCATCGGCGTGACGGCGACGATGCGTCCCTTCTTGTCGCGGCGGTTGATACGCTCTTCGTCTGGCGTGCCGGAATGCTTGGTCTCGGACGTGAGTGCGACATGGCTGCCGTCGGGCATGTTGATGCCGGCGCCGCCATCGAGCGCGCCCGTCGTGATCGGATCGGCAAAGACCATCTCGACTTCGTGGATCGAGCCCGCCGGCGACGGCGTCATGTACATGCGCCAGCGCTCACCGCCACGATTGATGCCGGAGAGAAAGGTCGCGAGATCCGCATAGGCCGCAACGGAAGGGAAGCCGAGATAGAGCGCGAGGCCGATGATTGCAGGCGCCATCCACGTGGACACGTTCAGGCGAGACTTTTGACGCAGGTTCCGACTCTTACGCACCAACCGACTCCACGCAACGCTTGACGAACGGCACGGCTTTGCCCGCGCCGGCAAGAAGCCAGCGTCGGAGATTCCGCGCGGGAAGCTAAGACAATGAGGCGGCCGGACACCCCGCCGGAGCCGCTTCGTTCGAGCTTTGAAAATGAAGCATTAACCTTGATGTTTAGTTAATGCAGCCTCGCTGAAGAACACGGCCGTCATAACGCGAACGGAGCCGCCCCGGCCGGGTACGGCTCCGCTTTATCCGACTGTGTGCGCGAAGCCCCTGCCCGGTACACCAGGTTGAGGGACGCAAGGATCAGATGATGACGTGCGAGCCGAGTTCGACGACGCGGTTGGTCGGCAGGCGGAAATAGTCCGAGGGGTCGATCGCCGCATTGGCCAGTGCGATGAACAGCCGGTCCTGCCAATGGGGCATGCCGGATTCGGCATCGGGCACGAGCTTGCGGCGACCGAGATAGAAGGAGGTCGACATGATGTCGAACTTCAGCCCCGATTTGCGGAAAAGGCCGAGCGCCTGCGAGACGTTCTGCGTTTCCATGAAGCCGAAGCGCATCTCGAGCAGCGTGAAGCGATCCGAAAGCGGCTGCATGCTCACCCGCTCCGACTTCGGCACTTTCGGTGTATTGGCGGTACGGATCGTCAGAATGAAGTTCTGATTGTGCAGCACATGATTGTGCTTGATGTTGTGGAGCAGTGCGGCCGGGGTCGATTCCGGATCGCTCGTCAGGAACACGGCCGTGCCGGGAACGGCCACCGGTGCATGCTCGCTCTTGCGCTCGATCGACTTGATGAAGCTCGCAAGCGGAATGTCGATGTGGCGCGTCTTGGCGTGCAGGATCTCGGTTCCGCGCCGCCAGGTCCACATGATGACGATGAAGGTGGCGGCGATCAGCACCGGCACGTAACCGCCGTCGTGGATCTTCAGCATGTTGGCGCCGAGGAAGATGAACTCAAGCCCAAACAGCGGCAGCAACACCGCCGCCGCCCAGAGCCCGGACCAATTCCAGCGCGTGCGCAGGAACTCGAACGAAAGCACCGTCGTCACCACCATCGCGCCGGTGACCGAGATGCCGTAGGCGGTGGCGAGCGATTCCGACGAGCCGAAGACGAAGACGAGCGCCATGACGCCGAACATCAGCAGCGTGTTGACGTTCGGAAGATAGATCTGACCCGTATGCGTCTCCGACGTGTGGAAGATCGCCATGCGCGGCAGGAAGCCCAGGTGGATCGCCTGACGCGTCAGCGAAAAGGCCCCTGTTATCACTGCCTGGCTGGCAATAATGGTCGCCGCCGTCGCCAAGATGACGACCGGTAGCAGCGCCCATTTCGGGAACATCAGGAAGAACGGATCGGACATCGCTTCCGGGTTCTGCAGCACGAAGGCACCTTGCCCCAGATAGTTGAGGGTCAGCGCCGGGAAGACGACCAGGAACCAGGCCCATTGGATCGGTCGGCGACCGAAATGTCCGAGGTCGGCGTAGAGCGCCTCGGCACCCGTCACCGTCAGGAAAACGGCGCCAAGGACGATGATGCCGACATAGCCTTCATTCAGCATGAAGCTCACGGCATAGTAAGGATTGAAGGCCTTGAAGATCGTCAGGTCGTCGGAAATGTGGACGAGGCCGATCCAGCCCATCACCAGGAACCAGACCAGCGTGATCGGCCCGAAGAAGTTGGAGACGGCCGCCGTTCCCTTGGACTGCACCGCAAACAGCATGAGCAGGATGACCACCGCGATCGGAACCACGTATTCCGATAGCGCCGGCGTCACCAGCTTCAGACCTTCGACCGCCGAAAGAACGGACAAGGCCGGCGTGATCATCGCATCACCGATGAAAAGTGCTGCACCCGCGATCCCCATGAAGAAGAGGATCGATGCGTGCCCGTTGGCGGACTTCATCAGAAGAGCGAGCAACGACAGCGTGCCGCCCTCCCCCTGGTTGTCGGCGCGCAGCAGGAACAGCACGTACTTGATCGTGACGATAATCGTCAGCGTCCAGATCATCAGCGAGATCAGGCCGATAATCTCCACGTCGGTCACGCCGTCGTGGGAAACCGGGCGCAGCGCTTCGCGAAAGGCATAGAGCGGGCTGGTGCCGATATCGCCGTAGACGACACCGATCGAGCCAAGCCCGAGGATCAGCAGGCGGCGCAGATCCTTCGGCTCGTGGGAGGGGGCATGCGGTTGGGTCATGCAAACCTACTGGCGTTCACAGCCAGCCTTTCCAGCGGAAGAAGAAAAAGGGGATGACGGCCGATATCACCATCGCCGCAATCGCCCAGGGATAGCCGAAGTGCCATTCCAGTTCGGGCATAACGCGGAAGTTCATGCCGTAGACCGAAGCGACCAGGGTCGGCGGCAGCAGGACGACCGACGCGATCGAGAAAATCTTGATGATGGCGTTCTGCTCGACGTTGATCAGACCCAGCGACGCATCAAGCAGGAAGGTGATGTTGCCGGAAATGAAACTTGCGTGCTCGGAAAGCGACTGGATGTCGCGGGAGATCGAACGGCAGAGTTCGCGCGTGTCCTTGTCTTCCTGCACCTCCGGAACAGTGTAGACGAAGGTCAGCAGGCGCGAGAGCGAGGCAAGGCTGTCACGCGTCTTGGCGACGAGGCGATGATGGCCAGCGACATCACGCAAGCGCGCCTCGAGATAATGCGGCGACCGGCGCTTGCCTGCAGCCTTGTCGCTGAAGACGTCGATCGACAGATCGTCGATCTTGGTGACCGCCTGCTCGAGAATCTCGGCGGTTCGGTCGGCGACCGTTTCCAGAAGCCGGGTCAGGACAACCGCGCCATCGCGGCAACCGCCCGGGAAGCGATGCATCGATGTCTTGAAGAGGGTGAACGACCGGGGTTCGGCATAGCGGATGGTGACAAGCCGGCCACCCGACAGGATGAAGCCGACATCCGTCAGTCCAGGGATATCCGTATCCGAACGGAACACCAGTGACGCCGTCATGAACACGGCACTCTCCTCGACATAGAGGCGGCTCGACGGTTCGATGTCCTTCAGATCGTCGCGTGTTGGGATGGAAATGCCGAGAAGCTTCTCCATCATCAGGTCTTCTGCCTTGGTGGGCTCGACCAGATCCAGCCAGATGACATCGGGACGCAATTTTTCGGGTGGTTCGGCCGGTGTCAGAACGACGGCTGTCCCATCGGCGCAATAGCCGGTGATCATGCGACCGTCCTCGTCATGCGAAACTGACAGCGCGGCCCGTCTTCTGAGACGCGCAAGGGTCGCTGTAACACATTGAGCGGCTGCATAATTTTATCCTTAAATCGATTCCGATCTAAGCAATCATGCAGCGTGCCGAACCGCGAAGGCGAAAGGTCGTGCGCCACAAAATACCCGCAATAGAGATCCATCGGATGGAGCGTTCCGCCAGTCAGGACAAAGTCTTCAACTCAGTCATCGCGCGAGGCCAAAATCTCCGGCGAGCGGGCGTCAAGTTGGGCACCTTCGCAAGTGCGGCAAGGCATATGGCGCAACGCAAACGCAAAATCAATGCCCCCTTGCAATCCGGCACGCGGGCATGTGCCGCCATACCGGCACCACCCTACCGCATGTTTGCTTAAATCAAAATCGAATCAAGGGCAAAACGATTCGGTGCCGAGCGTCACGTCATGCCTGACGTGCAAAGTCGCTGCAGCGCCTTGAGTTGCGGCCTGTTCCGGAACGGGGAGAACCGCGGCCCGGAAAGACCAGACGGCCTCCCTGCAAACCGTCACTCGAAGACAATGGTCGGCGCGGCGCGGCTCTTGTCCTGCTGCGCGGCGGATATCTGATCCCAGACCTTGGTGGCGATATCGCGATAGACACGCGCGATCTCACCGCTCGGGTCGGACGCGACGAGCGGTGTCCCGGCGTCCGACGTTTCGCGAATTCCCATGGTCAGGGGCACTTCGCCGAGGAACGGGACGCCGATGCGCTCGGCTTCCTTGCGCGCGCCGCCATGGCCGAAGATATCGTAGCGCTTGCCGGTGTCGGGCGCGATGAAATAGCTCATGTTCTCGACGATGCCGAGAACCGGGACTTCCACCTTGCGGAACATGGCCAGGCCCTTGCGGGCATCGATCAGGGCGAGATCCTGCGGCGTCGAGACGATGACGGCGCCGGCGAGCGGCACCTGCTGGGCCATGGTGAGCTGGGCGTCGCCCGTGCCGGGCGGCATGTCGACGACCAGCACATCGAGATCGCCCCAGGCGACTTCCCGCAGCATCTGCAGCAGGGCCGACTGGATCATCGGTCCGCGCCAGATCATCGCCACTTCCTCATCGACGAGGAAGCCCATGGACATGACCTTGAGACCGTAATTCTCCATCGGGCGGATAAGGCGCCCTTCGATCTGTTGCGGCCTTCCGGAAATCTTCAGAAGGCGTGGCATCGACGGGCCGTAGATATCGGCATCGAGCAGGCCAACCCTCAGGCCATTTGCCTTCAGCGCCAGCGCCAGGTTGACCGAGGTCGTCGACTTGCCGACACCGCCCTTGCCGGAGGCAACCGCGATGATGGCGCCGACGCCCGGAATTCCAGCCTTGGCCGGCGGGCCGCCGGCGGGACGCGGCGCATGGGAATGGCCGGCATGAGGCGCTGCCGAGGGCTGCGGACGCTGCACCGGGGCGCCGGCGGGCGCCGCCTTGCGGTCGGCGGTCAGTGCAACCATGGCCGCCGTGATCCCCGGGATGTCGCGCACGACGCGCTCGGCTGCGGCCCGCATCGGCTCCAGTTCCTTGGCGCGGTCGGCCGGCACGGTGATCGAGAAATAGGCCTTGCCATCGGAGATGAAGACATCAGACACAAGTCCGAGGTCGACGATGTTGCCTTCCATGCCCGGGCCACGCACCGTGCGCAGCTTCTCAAGGACCACTTCTTTCGTGACTTCCGGCATCGCGCCCTCTCATTCTTTTGTTATCCCTTAGATAGTCGAGGCGGGGCGCTTCGCCAATGCGACATAACGGAAAAAGGAAGGGCCACCGTCCACCCCGGTGTCCGTACATCCGGGATCACCTTGAGGCGGGCAGTGGCCCTTTCGATCGCGACCTTCGTGGGCGCTGTCTTCTTTTTAGTCCCCTCTGGACATGCCAATAGAAATGCAGGATGCGTGCCAGATTCAAATTCGGCAAGAATAGCAAGCAATTTCAAATAGATGTATAAATTCTCAACGCCTGATGCGGCCAGAGCATCTGCCCAGATTCTGAGCACCTCTCTGCAAATCGTCCAAGGATGGAGCAAATCAGCCGCGGCGGTGGGCGATCTCAGCGGCAAAGGAACGCGGGCGGCAGCCTTCGTGATCGCAACGGAGACGGAGGGCACGCGAGAAGAGGAAAACGGCCTTCGACGCCGGGAGGGCTAGCTGATGTAGCCCTTCTTCATCGCCTTTACGACCGCTTGGGTGCGGTTCACGGCGTCGAGCTTCTTGGTCACGTGATTGAGGTAGTGATTGACCGTATGTTCGGAGAGCCCGAGGATGCCGGCGATCTCGGCACTGGTCTTTCCGGCCGCCGTCCAGCTCAGGCACTGGATCTCGCGCTCCGAAAGCGCCGCGCCGCTGCTCTTCCACACAGAGCCGATCTCGGCGAGGCGATTGTAGACATGGATCGCAATCATCTGCAGTTCCATGGTCACCGTCATCGGCAATTCGACCAGCGGGCCCATGAGAATGACCGCGCCGCGGCCACCCTCGGCGTCGTGAACAGGGAAATAGCTTGCCTGGAAGATGCCGTTCTCGCGCAGCATCGCGATGTACTCGGCCGCCGTCTCCGGCTTGCCGCCCTCGCCTTCCCAGGCGTCCAGCGTCACCTGGAACGGCGTCGTCGTCTCGCGCAGGCGGCGCACGCCGGTGCTGAAGCGCAGCATCGACAGGCTGTCATATTTGTTCAGCAGTTCCGCCGGCATATTGGAGATGACCGTGCTCGCGGCCAGCCGCTCCACGTCGATCGAGGGGATCGAGCAGATCAGAAAGGTCTTGAAGCCGAAGACCTGCGTAATCCGCCGCATATAGCGGATGATATCGAACTGGGTCTCAAGCTTTGCGATCTCGGACGCGAAATCACCGCCCCGGGGCAGATCTGCGTCAGTCATCCCGGTCGTCATCGTATCCTGCATTCGCGCGTTCCATGGCATTCATCAAGTATCAAATAGACCGAGCGGCCTGCCAATGCCAACAGATGATCGAGATTCCCTGCCTCCTCGGCCCAAAAGTCTGTGTATTTCTCTCGCGAAGCGCAGACAGTGCCGTTCGCTTCAGGCGCGGCCGGCACCGATCTCAATTGATGAGACCGGCGCGCATGGCCTTGGCGACGGTCTGGACGCGGTTGACCGAGTCCAGCTTGCGCGTCGCACGGTTGAGGTAATGGTTGACCGTATACTCGGACAGCGCCAGGATTTTCGCCATCTCACTGGTGGTCTTGCCGGCAGCCGCCCAGCGCAGGCACTCCACCTCGCGGCGCGAAAGACTGCCCGGCCCGCGCCGATCGCGGTCGCGAACTTCCATGTACTTGCTATAGAGCAGGCCCGCCCACAGATTGAGTTCCTGCAACTCATCGTTCGAGACGACGGAACGATCACCGCCAAAAGCGATGGCCGCGCGATGGCCGCTCGCATCATGTACCGGCAGATAGAGGCCGCGCGGCATGTTCGCCTGTTCGAAGACACAAATGGCCGCATCGCCCTTGCCGTCGGACCGACGGCGCGCCAGCTGATGCGCGTCATAGGTGAAGGGAATGGTGCTGCGGCGCAGGCGCTGGATCACCGGGCTGCCACTAATCAGGCCCGCGCTGTCATACCCCTGCAAGAACGCGGTCGGATAATTGGTCATAAGTGCGTTGGCCGTCAGGCTGCTGCAGCCCGTGTCCGGAACCGCAAGAACCAGAAAGCCGCGGAAGCCATAGGCATCCGCTACCTGGGCGATCACTCGCCGAAAGTCTTCTTCGCAACAGATCGGCCCCCTGATGCTCCGCCCATCAGGAAGCGTCAACGACGACAAATTCGCGCTGAAATCGATCATCTTCCGCCCTTCTCCACATCCGGCGCCAAAGAAAGGCCGGCCGCTGACGCCGCATGAAGACCACGTCAAAAATTCTACAAATACCAAAACCAAACCAGACTAAGACCATCCACGAACCTGAGTCTGATATATTAAAGCTACCGAGCTTGACGCGCCGCGTCTAGTCGATGTTTCTAATTTACCGTAAAGTGAATTCAAGGTCCACCACGTCCGGGCCCAAGCCGGATCGCGGCCTCCTCGGCAATCGCCCGAGCCGCTTCGCGCACAGGTGCCGCCCAAGCCACCAGTTGCTCCATGCTCACCCTGTAGGCCGGCCCCGTCACCGATATCCCCGCCGCAAGCTCGCTACCGGGGATAGCAATGGGTGCAGCCACGCAACGAATTTCCGCTTCATGCTCCTCGCAATCGAAGGCATGGCCGTCGCGCCTGATCTCTTCGACTTCCGCCAGCAGCGTCGCCGCCGAACGATGCGTGTGCGAAGTGAAAGGATGAAACGCGGTTCTCGCCAGCACATGCTTCAGCACCGGCTGCGCCAGCAAGGACAACGCCGCCTTGCCGATGCCGGTGCAATAGGCGGGCGAGGCCTTGCCGATCTGCGAGCTCATGCGCACCGTCTGACGGCTCTCGACCTTGTCGACATAGACGATCTCCGTTTCGCGCAGGATGCCGAGATGCACGGTCTCGCCGGTCAATTCGTGCAGGCGCTGCAGGTGCGGTTCGGCAACGTCGCGAAAGCGGTTGGCAGACCAGGAACGATAGGCAAGCGTCAGCAGCCGGAGGCCGGGCTCATAGGAGAGATCCCGGCGCTGAATGAGCAGCCCTTCCTCGACGAGGTGGCTGAGCAACCGGTGCAATGTGCCGCGCGGCTGGCCGGATCGGGCAAGAATATCGGTAAAGCGCTGCGGGCCGTCTGCCGTGACCACCGCTTCCAGCACGGCAATCGCCTTGCCGAGCGTGCCGGTACCGGCCTCCCCTCGCCCCTCGTCCGCCACCATCATGTCGTTTGTCATCGTCGTTCGCTTGTCTTCAAGTGGCGTCGCGTCGCGCGCCTGATCTTGACAAGATAGACGCTTCGAAACGATAATTCCACATACTAAAATCAAGTTCCAAATAATGGAACAATCATACGCTTAGAACGGTCTTACGAGGGAATGAGGGACATGCCGGCGCCCAAGGCACAATTTCACGATTTGCGCGACCGCTGCGTGCTGGTAACCGGCGGCGGCTCGGGCATCGGCGCGGCCCTGGTCGAGGGTTTCGTGCGCCAGGGCGCGCGGGTCGCCTTCGCCGATATCGACGAGCGGGCAAGTGCCGAGCTCGTCGAACGGCTTGCTGATCAAACGGGCTACAAGCCGCATTTCATCCCCGGCGACCTGCGCGATATCGAAGCGGTGCGTCATACGGCGGAAGCGGCGGCAGCATCGCTCGGTGCGATCCATGTGCTCGTCAACAATGCGGCGCGCGATGATCGCCAGGCATTGGAAGCCGTGACTGAAGAGATCTGGGACGAAAGCCAGGCCGTCAATCTCAGGCACCTCTTCTTCATGAGCCAGTCGATCGTGCCGCACATGCGGCAAGCGGGCGGCGGTTCGATCGTCAATTTCTCCTCGATCGCCTTTCTGCTCAACATGGGCGAGATTCCAGCCTATGCCACGGCGAAGGCCGGTATCGTCGGTCTGACCAAATCGCTCGCCGGCAGGCTCGGGCCCGACAATATCCGCGTCAACGCAATCCTGCCCGGCATGATCGTCACCGAACGGCAGAAGCGGCTGTGGCTGAACGACGTGGCGATCGCCGAGATGCAGGAAAGGCAGTGCCTGAAACGCAGCCTAACCGCCGACGATCTCGTCGGGCCCTGCCTTTACCTCGCGTCGGACTGCTCCGCGGGCATGACGGCGCAAACAATGATCATCGATGGAGGCGCACTGTGATGACGGCAGCCTATTATGCGGCAGTCGACTGGGGAACGACGAGTTTCCGACTGTGGATCATCGGCGAGGATGGCTCGGTGCTTGCCGAACGCCGCAGCGGCGAAGGCATGACGACCGCCAGCAAGGCCGGTTTCCACACGATCCTGGAACGCCACCTCGCTGCCGTCGACGCGCCGAGCCACCTGCCGGCGATCATCTGCGGCATGGCCGGCGCCAAGCAGGGCTGGGTCGAGGCCGGCTATATTGATACCCCCGCGGCCCTTGCCGACATCGCTTCCCATGCGGTTGCGGTGCCGGATCGCGATCGTGACATCCGCATCCTGCCGGGTCTCGCGCAACGCGACATGCGGCACCCGGACGTCATGCGCGGCGAGGAGACGCAATTGCTCGGCGCTGCCGGCGAACTCGGCCGCGGCCGACACCTCGTCTGCATGCCGGGCACGCACAGCAAATGGGTTCGCCTCGAAGACGGCGCCGTTAGCGGCTTTTCCACTTTCATGACCGGCGAACTGTTCGACGTGATTTCGAAGCACTCGATCCTCAGCCACTCGATCGCAGATGCCCATGCGTTTTCCGGCGATCACCCTGCCTTCGCGGCGGCGGTAGCCGAGGCACGCACCAATCCCGCCTTGGGGACCAGCTTGGTCTTCGGCGCGCGCGCCGGACAATTGCTGCACGGCGCCAGTGCGACCGACGCCAAGGCCTTGTTGTCGGGCACGTTGATCGGCCTTGAGATCGCCGGCGCGCTGGCGTCAGCCAAGACGATCGACAGCATCTGCCTCGTGGCCTCCGGTTCACTCGGTACACTTTATCAAGCCGCGCTTGAAAGCCTCGACCGCCCGCTTCGGGTCGTCGACGCCGACACGGCAGTCCGCGCCGGCCTTTCGACCGCCGCCCAGGCGATCTGGCCTCTCTGAACGAAAGACAAGCTCATGACCCGCATTCCCTTCCCGCCGATGAAGTACCCGCTGATCGCGATCCTGCGTGGCCTCAAGCCCGAGGAGACCGAAGGCGTCGTCGGGGCGCTGATCGAAACCGGCTTCACTGCGATCGAGATCCCGCTGAACTCCCCCGATCCGTTCCGCTCGATCGAGACGGCGGTGAAAATGGCACCGGAAAATTGCCTGATCGGCGCCGGCACGGTGCTGACGACGGCACAGGTGGAGCAGCTTGCCGATGTCGGGGGCCAATTGATGGTCAGCCCGAACGTCGAACCGGCGGTGATTTCGCTTGCGGCACAGAAGGGCATGGTTACCATGCCCGGCGTGCTCACCCCGACCGAGGCGCTTTCGGCCGCGGCAGCGGGCGCGACCGGCCTCAAGTTCTTCCCGGCAAGCGTGCTCGGGCCATCGGGCATTACCGCGATCCGCGCGATCCTGCCGCCCGACCTCGAGATTGCCGCCGTCGGTGGCGTTTCCGATGCCAACTTCGGCGACTACGCCAAGGCCGGCATTCGCAGCTTCGGCCTCGGCTCGAGCCTCTACAAGCCGGGCATGAGCGGCGCCGAAGTCCGCGAACGCGCCGTCGCAACGATCAAGGCCTATGACGCCGTCTACGGAGCACGCTGATGAGCGATACCATTCCTTTTTCCGGCAGCATCCTTTGCGAATCGCCCTCGATTCTCGGGGAAGGCCCGACCTATGACCCCGTCAGCGGCACCGCCTGGTGGTTCAACATCAAGGGCCAGGAACTGCATGAGCTACATCTCGAAACCGGCCGCAAGGCTGTACATAACCTGCCATTCCTCGGCAGCGTGCTTGCCGTCATCGATCCATCCCGGCAACTGATTGCCTCCGATCAGGGGCTTTTCCTCAGGGATACGCAGACAGGCACCTTCAGCCTCCTGACCACGCTTGAGGACAAGCCCGGCAATCGCTCAAACGACGGCCGCGTGCACGCTTCCGGTTCGTTGTGGATCGGCACCATGGGCCGCAGCGCCGAGAAGGGCGCCGGCGCGATCTATCACGTCGCCGGCACGAAGGTGACGAAGCTCTACGACAGGATCACCATTCCCAACAGCATCTGCTTTTCGCCGGATGGGACGATCGCCTACTTCGTCGACACCGACATTAACCACCTGATGCGCGTCGATATCGATGCCGAGACCGGGCTGCCGAAGGGCGAGCCCACCCTGCTTGTCGACAGCAGTGGCGAAGCCGGTGGCATCGACGGCTCCGTGTGCGATGCCGATGGTCTGATATGGAATGCCCGCTGGGGCAGCGGCAGGGTCGACGTCTACAGGCCCGACGGTGCACGGATCGCGCGCTACGCGATGCCGGCAACGCAGCCGAGCTGCACAGCCTTCATCGGGGCGAAGGCCGACCGCATGCTGGTGACATCCGCCTGGCAAGACCTGGACGATGCAGCGCGCGCGGCCGATCCGCATGCCGGCAAGACCTTCGATCTCGGCATCAGCGTCAAGGGCCGGTTTGAACCATCGTTCCGCCTCTGAGCGGAAGCGCGACTAACCTCTTGGCGAAGCGCCAATAAAAAGTCATACAATTCGGCCACGCGTTTCATCGCATGGTGAGGAGGAAGCTCGCATGAGCGACAAGAAGAAAGAACTGCGCAGCCGTCACTGGTACGGCGGCACCGACAAGGATGGATTTATCCATCGCTCCTGGATGAAGAACCAGGGATTTCCGGACCACGTTTTCGACGGCCGTCCGATCATCGGTATCTGCAACACCTGGTCGGAACTGACGCCCTGCAACAGCCACCTTCGCATCCTTGCCGAAGGGGTGAAGCGTGGCGTCTGGGAAGCCGGCGGCTTCCCGGTCGAGTTCCCGGTCTCCTCGCTCGGCGAGACGCAGATGCGCCCGACCGCGATGCTCTTCCGCAACCTGCTCGCGATGGACGTCGAAGAGGCGATCCGCGCCTATGGCATCGACGGCGTGGTTCTGCTCGGCGGCTGCGACAAGACGACGCCAGGCCAGCTGATGGGCGCTGCCTCCGTCGACCTGCCGACCATCGTCGTCTCCTCCGGACCGATGCTCAACGGCAAATGGAAGGGCAAGGACATCGGCTCCGGCACGGATGTCTGGAAGTTCTCCGAGGCCGTGCGCGCCGGCGAAATGAGCCTGCAGGAATTCATGGCGGCCGAAAGCGGCATGTCGCGGTCGCCGGGCGTGTGCATGACGATGGGCACGGCCACCACCATGGCCTCGATCGTCGAGGCGATGGGCCTGTCGTTGCCGACCAATGCGGCGCTTCCGGCCGTCGACGCCCGCCGCATGGCGCTGTCGCACATGACCGGCAAACGCATCGTCGAGATGGTGCATGAGGACCTGCGCCTGTCGAAGGTGCTGACCAAGAAGAACTTCGAAAACGGCATCATCGCCAATGCCGCCGTCGGCGGTTCGACCAATGCGGTCGTCCACATGCTGGCGATTGCCGGGCGCGCCGGCGTCGATCTCTGTCTCGAGGATTTCGACCGGGTCGGCAGCCAGGTTCCGTGCATCGTCAACTGCATGCCGTCGGGCAAGTATCTGATCGAAGATCTCGCCTATGCCGGCGGCCTGCCGGCCGTGATGAACCGCATCCAGCATCTGCTGCATGCCGATGCGCCGACGGTCTTCGGCGTGCCGATCAGCAAGTATTGGGAAGATGCCGAGGTCTACAACGACGACGTCATCCGTCCCCTCGATAATCCGCTCAGGGCGGCCGCCGGCATCCGCGTGCTCAAGGGCAACCTTGCGCCGAACGGTGCTGTCATCAAGCCGTCGGCTGCGAGCGAGCATCTGCTCGTACACGAGGGCCCGGCCTATGTCTTCGAAACGATCGAGGAACTGAAGGCGAAGATCGACGATCCTGATCTGCCGGTGACCGAGGACACCATTCTCGTGCTCAAGGGCTGCGGGCCCAAGGGCTATCCGGGCATGGCCGAGGTCGGCAACATGCCGATCCCGCGGCGGCTGGTGGAAAAAGGCGTGCGCGATATGGTGCGCGTTTCGGATGCCCGCATGTCCGGCACCGCCTTCGGCACCGTGGTCTTGCATGTCAGCCCGGAATCGAATGCCGGCGGGCCGCTCGCCATCGTCAAAACCGGCGATCGTATCCGCCTCGACGCGATGAAGGGCGAACTCAACCTGATGATCAGCGAGGAAGAGTTTGCGACGCGCATGGCTGCCTGGCAGGCGCCGCCGCAGAAATGGACGCGCGGCTACTACAAGCTCTACCAGGATACGGTGCTGCAGGCCGACAAGGGCGCAGACCTGGATTTCCTCGTCGGCGGCAGCGGCAGCGAGGTTCTGCGCGAAAGCCACTGACGACGACGCGTCGCAACGGTAATTCGCGAAGTGTTCAGATACCCCGCCACTCCGGCGGGGTATTTTTATCCGGCAAGCGGATGCGAATTGAAGGGGCGTGTTGCAGCCGATGCCGTGACGGGCGAACGCAGACGCGACCAGATCTGAACGCCGTAAAGCGCCAGACCAAGGGCAATGAAGAACTCCTTGTATTCGGTCGGGTCCCAGAGCCGAACGAGCAGTGAAGCCTGCAGGATAAACAGCTCCTGGATGGCAACAATCAGGACGGCGCCGATCGTCAGCACGATGAACTCGCGCCAGTGACCCGCCTTCAACGCGATATCCGCAATCACCAGCAGCATGATCACGGTCATCATCACCATCATCTGCGTCGGCAGTATGCTCCAGTTGTCGCTGTTGAAGGCGGCCATAGGCGCACTTGCCACCAGCACGAGCACGCCCGGCGCGAAGGCGTCGAGCCGGCCAAGGCTCACGCCCTTGCGAAGGTGGAGCCAAATGAAGGGCGCAAGCGTCAGCAGCACGAAACTGCCGGTGTAGTAGAGCAACTCGGAAAAGCCGGTTGAAATGTTGTGCAGGTTCAACTCCTGCTGCTTGTTGACGGCCAGGAGCCCTTCCGGCGTTGAGATGCCGAAGATGCGCTGCATCCAGGATATCTCCTCCATGCCAATCACGAAGAAGCCGGCGCTCAGAAGCGCCGCGGCGCTTGCGGCGATCCACGCAAGCCGCTCTCCCCCGGCGAGGGCTGCACGAAGCTGGCCTGTGGCCGCTGCGGCAAGGAACCCGCTGACGATGAAGATCAGCAGGGCGGACGACCACTCGATCAGGCCGTCCTCGCGCGCCAGGACACTGAAGACGTTCGGATCGATCGCGAAGACCAGTGCCATGAGCGTCGCAAGCGTCCATGTCGCCACGCAGATCCACAGCTCGCGACGCGAGGCCAGCCGGAGCACCGGCTCTCCGAGCCTGGAGACATCGCGGGTGAACCCCTGAACCGCGGCGAGCGACAGGCTGAGCGCGACCCAGGCATGCCAGAGGTTATAGGGCTGAACCTGAGGCGCACGCTCGGAAAAATAGCGAGCGCCGAAAAGGTTGCGCTCGATGGAAACGAGAGCGGCCATCGCCAGGACAGACAGGAGGGAGACCGAAAGAAAGCGCCGCGGCAGAAACATGGTGATGTCGTCCAGGATGACAGGACGAAGCACCTCTGCGTTCTATATCCTGTGTTCAGGGAAGTATCTGCAAGAACAATCAAGAATCCGTCAACGAATAGAAGACCATTATAAACCTCTAAAATACCTGAGTTCAGAATATAAAGACGATTCCCGTGAAAAATTGGCCGGTAATCTCCCGCTAAGTTCCAAAGGACATCGGGGATGAACGCAAGTGCGGCCTTACCCATTGAGATTTTGACTGTTTTTTCCGGAACCGTTTGGGCGCTTAGGCGTTGACGTCATATCACCGGTGCGGTGGATCTGGCGACAGCAGCCAGGCCCGTACCTTGATCTGAAACGTCAAGGAAAGGCAGTTTGACATGACTAAGAAACTCGTAACAACCGTCGCGGCTGGCGCGCTCTTCGCGGGTCTTGCTGTCGCCCCGGTAGCTTACACCCAGGATACGACGCAGCCTCAGCCCGACCAGACGCAGACCATGCAGCCGGCACCGACCACGGAAGCTCCGGCTAACGAGGCTCAGACGACGACGCCTCCGGCCGCAGGTGAAGCACCTGCCGACGTCGCGAAGTCGGATGCCACCTATCTGACCGAGCAGGCGAGCGACCAGATTGCAGCCAGCACCTATATGGGCCAGACCGTCTACAATGCCGGTGACGAGAGCATCGGTGAGATCAACGACCTGATCATCAAGAAGGATGGTGCCGTCGAGGCGGCCGTGATCGGCGTCGGTGGCTTCCTGGGTCTGGGCGAAAAGAATGTTGCGGTCCCGTTTGATCGCATCGCGATCGCCGAACAGCCCAATACGGACGCATTGAAGCTGACAACGACGGAAACCGCCGACACGCTGAAGGCGGCTCCGGAGTTCAAGACAAAGGCGCAGCAGGTGGCCGAGCAGAACGCCAACCAGCCGGTTGACACCTCGACGACCTCTTCGACGGGCACGGCACCGGCTCAGCCGCAGCAGTAATCAGTATCAGGCTGTCTTCAGTGCACCTACAGAGAGCGGCGGTACCCATCGCCGCTCTTTCCTTGTTCAAACGGGCTTTGCTCAGACGAGCACTCCATACCGAAGGGCGTCATAGATGCCCGCATGGATGTTGCGACTGGACACGGCGTCGCCGATCCGGAACATGTCGAAGCCGGCCGCGGGGTTTCGCTGCGGGATCGGGTTCTCCCCGCGAAGCAGGGCCTTGTAATCGACCGCGCCCAGATTGCGCGACAGCGGTTTCAGTTCACGATAGAGCTCATCCATCGGCAACGTACCGTGCTCGACCACGACCTGGGCCACGCGCCGTTCGACGACGGCTTTCTCAGAGAAGTCCGACCCCAGCGTTGCAATCAGCCCATTGCCGTCGCGCCGAACGGATCTGAGCCGCGTGTTGATCGTCACCCGCACATTCTTCTCGGCGAAGGCGGCCGCATAGGGCACATGGTTCATGCCACCGATCTCCGGCGCGAACATGCGCTCGGGCGAAACGATCTCGAGCTCGACGCCGGCACGCGCGATCAGTTCGGCAGCCGTCATGCCGCTATGGGCACCGTTGTCGTCGTAGAGCAGCACCGGGCCTTCCGGCTTCACAGCTCCGGCTATGATATCCCAGCTCGACACGACGAGGTTGTCGCCTGCATCGAGCGCAGGATTTTGCGCAATACCGCCGGTCGCCACCACGACGAGATCAGGGGCACGTTCCTCTATGTCGTCCACCCCGGCAAAGACGTTGTAGTGGATTGGAACGCCCAACCGCTCCAGCTCGGCCAGCCGCCAGTCGATGATGCCGATCAGTTCGCGGCGCCGCGGATTGCGCTGCGCCAGCAATATCTGGCCGCCGGCTGCTCCCGTCGCCTCCAGCACCTCGACCTGGTGGCCGCGCTCGGCAAGCACCCGGGCAGCTTCGAGCCCAGCCGGACCGGCGCCGACGACGACCGCCTTGCGTTTCGGCCCTTCGCTCTTCCGGATGACGTGCGGCACGATCGCCTCGCGCCCGGTGGCCGCATTGTGGATACAGAGCGCCCCGCCGCCTTCATAGATACGGTCGAGACAGTAGGTCGCGCCAACGCAGGGACGGATTTCCGCCTCCCTGCCCTCTTCGATCTTCCGGACGATATGCGGGTCGGCGATATGGGCGCGGGTCATGCCGACCATGTCGAGCTTGCCTTCGGCAATCGCGTGGCGGGCGGTCGCGACATCGGCGATGCGCGCGGCATGAAAGACCGGAAACTTCGTCGCCGCCCTCACCTCGCCGGCGAAATCGAGATGCGGCGATGCGGCCATGCCCTGGATCGGAATGACCTTGGTCAACGGCGCGTCATGATCGATATGGCCTCGAATGATGTTGAGGAAGTCGACCCTGCCGGAACCCGCCAGCCGCCGGGCGATTTCGATGCCCTCCTCCTTTGAGAGCCCCTTGTCCCAATCCTCGTCTGCGACCATGCGGATGCCGACGATGAAATCCGCGCCGACGGAGGCGCGGATTGCGTCGAGCACCATGTTGGTGAACCGCAGCCGGTTGTCGAGCGAGCCGCCGAAATCGTCGTCACGATGGTTCGTCGCCGGTGACCAGAAGCCATCCATCAGGTGGCCATAGGCCTCGAGCTCGATGCCGTCGAGGCCGGCGGCCTGCATGCGCGCGGCGGCCGCCGCATAGTCGCCGACGATACGCTCGATATCCCAGTCCTCGATCTCCTTGGGAAAGGAGCGGTGCGCGGCTTCACGCACCGGCGATGCGGAGAGAACTGGCAGCCAGTCACCCTTGTTCCAGCCGGTGCGGCGCCCGAGATGGGTGAGCTGGATCATCACCGCGCAATCATGCTCGTGACAGTCGTCGGCGATCTTCTTCAGCCACGGCACGATCTCGTCCGAATAGGCGTAGAGATTGCCAAAAGCCGGCGGCGAATCCTCAGACACGATCGCCGAGCCCGCGGTCATCGTCAGCGCCATGCCGCCCTTGGCCTTTTCCAGGTGATAAAGCCTGTAGCGATCCTTCGGCATGCCGTCTTCGGAATAGGCCGGCTCGTGCGCCGTCGACATGATCCGGTTCTTGAGCGTCAGATGCTTGAGGCGATAGGGCTGGAGCAGCGGGTCTTTCGATAGTGTCATTTCATATTCCTTGAGACGCGACGGATCGTGCCGGTTTCGTCAGTACCAGGCATCCGCCATGCTCTCCTTGCGGCGCGTGACATAATCGATCAGCGCCTCGTCGAGCGCCACGTCCAGCGGCGGCGCTTCGTATTCGGCAAGCGTCTTCTTCCAGGCGCGGTTGGCGCGTGTTGCCATATCGGTCTCGCCCTCCTCGACCCACTTCTCGAACGGTTCGTTGTCGGAGAGCGCCGAATCCCAGAAGGCCGTCTGGTAATTGCGCATGGTGTGATCGCAACCGAGGAAGTGGCTGCCGGGACCGACCTGCAGGAAGGCGTCCATCGCCAGCGTGTTGTCGTCGACGACGACGCCGGCGAGATAGGAATGCAGCGCGCCGCAGAAGTCCGTGTCCATGACAAACTTCTCGTAGGACATGGCGAGCAGCCCATCGACGAAACCGGCCGAATGCAGAATGAAATTGGCGCCGCAATGCACCGCCGACAGCATCGACATCGCGCCTTCCTGCATCGCCTGCGCGTCGGGCAGCTTCGAATTGGAGAAGTTGCCGGCGCAGCGCAGCGGCAGGCCGAGCCGGCGTGCGAGCTGGCCGACGACCATGCTGCCGATCGCCGGCTCCGGCGTGCCGAAGGTCGGCGAACCCGAGCGTAGCGACATGGACGACAGGAAATTGCCGAAAATGACCGGTGCACCCTTGCGTTCGAGCTGGGTCAGCGCACAGCCGGCGAGCGTTTCGGCATAGGACTGGGCGATGGCGCCGGCATTGGTGACCGGCCCCATGGCGCCGCCCAGAATAAAGGGCACGATGACCGCCGCCTGGTTTGCGCGCGCATAGGCGCGCAACGATTTCGTCATCGTCCCGTCCCAGACCAGCGGCGAGTTGACGTTGACGTTGCCGAGGATGACGCAGTTGCGGTCGACGAAATCGCGGCCGAAAAGAATGCGTGCCATCTCGATCGAGTCCGCGGCCCGCTCTTCGGCCGTGATCGAACCCATGAAGGCGCGGTCGGAATATTTGATGTGGCTGTAGACCATGTCGAGGTGGCGCTTGTTGACGGGCACATCGACCGGCTCGCAGATAGTGCCGCCGGAATGGTGCAGCCATGGGCTCGATTGCGCCAGCTTGATCAAATTGCGGAAGTCCTCGATCGTGCCGTAGCGCCGGCCCTTGTCGAGATCCATGACGAAGGGCGACCCATAGGCCGGGGAGAAGACGACGTTGTTGCCGCCGATCTCGACATTGCGGGCGGGATTGCGGGCGTGCTGTGTGAACTGCCGTGGTGCCGAGGCGACGATTTCCTTGAGCATGCCGGGCTCGAAGGTTACGCGCACGCCATCGATCTTGGCGCCGGACCGCTTCCAATGGTCGAGCGCCTCGGGGTCGTCGCGGAACTCGATGCCGACCTCGGCAAGGATACGATCGGCGACCGCTTCGATACGCAGCAGGCTCTCTTCGCCGAGGATATCGTAGGTCGGGATGTTGCGGACGATGTAGGGAACGCCGAGGCTTCGGCCCGCGCCTTCGCGCCGTTGCGGTCTTGAGCCCCGCGTCCGTCTCGGTGCCGCCTCGCCTGCTGCCAGTACTGTGTCCATTTTCACATACTCCCATCACCTGAGATGATGCTATTGACGAAAAATTCCATTGTAACGCTGGAAAAATTCGAGCCATGCGATAAGCATGATTTATGGAAAACCTGCGCCGCCTGCTTCCCTCCGCCGCCAGCCTCATCGTTTTCGAGGCGGCCGGCCGTCACCAGAACTTCACCCGAGCCGCAAGCGAGCTCGGCATGACGCAGGCGGCGGTCTCCTACGCCATCCGCGGCCTCGAAGACCAGCTGGGCGTGCCGCTGTTTCACCGCGTGCACCGGGCGGTGGAACTGACCGAGGCGGGGGAGAAATTTCACGCCGACGTGTCGGTCGGTCTGTCGCGCATTCAGAAGTCGGCGGAGGAAATCCGCGCCAAGGGCCGCGAAACCAACGTAACGCTTGCGGCGTCGACCGCCTTTGCCTCGATGTGGATGCTGCCGCGCCTCAACCGCATGCGCGAGGACCTGCCGGAGATCGACCTCCGCATCCAGACGAGCGTGCGCGATCTCGATCTTGAGGAGGATCCGATCCCGCTCGGCATCCGCGGCGGCGACCCCAGCCACTGGCCGCGCTATCATGCCGCCCAGCTCGCCGAGGAGGTCGTCAACGCCGTCGCAACGCCGGCCTATATCGAGGAGCACGGGCTGCCGGGGACCGCAGCCGACCTGCAGCGGCACAACCTCATTCATCTCGAGGAACCGGTGCGACGGGCCTGCGACTGGACCGAATGGTTTGCGAGCGCCGGCCTCACCTATCCCAAGCAGGCACGCCGCCTGACGATCAACGATTATGTTCTGGTCATGCAGGCGGTGCTCGCGGGCGAAGGCGTGGCGCTCGGCTGGGAACACCTGATCAACCCGCAGATCCGCTCCGGCGCCCTGATGCCGGTCGCCGGACACGTGCTCAAGACCGGTCTCGCCTTTTATGTCGTCTGGCCGCGGTCACGCGAACTCAACGCCCAGGCAAAACGGGTCCGCGACTGGTTGTTGGAAGAGGGGCGGCGGGATCGCGTGGCGCTCTCGGGAACCGGTGAATAGACCGATCAGGCCTGGACCGAAACACCGCTATAACGATCGGAAAGGTACCGCATCGTCGCCACGGCATCGGCCGGTTTTCCATAGAAGTAGCCCTGCCCGAGGCCGCAACCGAGCGCCTTCAGCTTCAAGGCTTCGGAAAAGTCCTCGATGCCTTCAGCGACGACTTCCAGTTCGAGGCCCTCGCACATCGAGACGATCGCCTTGATGATGTGTTCCGAAGCACGGTCGGCGGAAATGCGCGAGACGAAGGCGCGATCGATCTTGACCTTGTCGAAAGAAAAATCGCGAAGGCGACCCAGGCTCGACTGCCCGGTGCCGAAGTCGTCGAGCGAGACGCGCACGCCGGCGGCACGCAGTTCCGCAACGATCTTCTGGGCGATGTCGGCATCGGCCATGACAGCCGTCTCGGTGATCTCCAGTTCCAATCGCCTGGGATCGAGGCCGATCTGATGGATGATCGACAGCAACCGGTGGCTGGTCGCCGGATCCATGAGCTGCGCCGAGGAAAGATTGAAGGAGAGGAAAAGCTCCTTCGGCCAGGAGAGCGCCGCATGCGCCGCCTTGCGCAACAGCACTTCAGCGAGAGATTCGATAAACCCGCGCTCCTCAGCAAGCGGCACGAAAACAGCCGGGGAAACATAGCCGAGATCGGCGTCGCACCAGCGCGCCAGGGCTTCGAAACCGACGACTGCATCATTGCGCAGATCGACGATCGGCTGGAAATGCACGTCGACCTCATTGGCGATGATGGCATTGCGCAGCGCCTGCTCGAGCTGCGTTGCGCGCTTCATTTCCTGAGCGATTTCCTGCGAATAGACGGTGATCTGGCCACGGCCGCGCCGCTTCGAACGATAGAGTGCTGTATCTGCGCTCTTCAGCAGATCCTCGAACACTTCTCCGGCAAAGGGGTAGACCGCAAATCCGAAGGACGCGGACAGACGCACATGGCGGTCGCCGAGATCGAAGGGCGCCGACAGCACCTCCTTCAACATCTGCCCGACCTTCTCCGCCCCCTTGCGCTCGAAGACGAGCGGCAGGACGAAGGCGAACTCGTCACTTTCCGAACGGGTGATCGTCGCCCCCTCGGGCGCGCAGGCTTTCAGCCGGTAGGCCACCTGGCAGAGGATCTCGTCACCAGCCGCCGGCCCGAACAGGTCATTGATCGGCTTGAAACCATCGATATTGGCAAGGCCGATGGTGAAGGGCGCGGGATCGCTGGCACGCTCCCTGGCGAGATCCAGCACGGTCTGGCGCAGGCATCGGGAATTACCGAGCCCCGTCAACAGATCGACGTTACCCGTCACGGCGGGCATCTCGAGGCCGATGCGATGATAGGGGGTCTCAACCGCCGTCATTGCCGCGTCTCCGCAGCTCGGTCAGCAGAATGCGGGCGACGACGCTCCGCTGCCGGCGAAACCGCACGCCACGGCGCGAACCGGCAATGTCGTTCCGACACGGTCCGGACATGGGCAACGGGATGGGCGTAATGCATTCGGGCGGGCTCTACACTTTAACGGCAATTTGGTGCAGACGATCGCAATCGGCGGTTAACAATCCGATATCGCTCTGCTCCTAGATCTGCCATTAGCCTCCCCAATTCTAGCGAGTTGACACGTCTTTCATTCAACCTGCCGTTCGCATCGCCTTTGCCGGCATGAATTTTCTAAGCACCGCCTCGATCATGTCGGGGCTCACGGGCTTCATGATATGGTCGTCCATGCCCGATGCCTTGCACTGCTGCAGGTCGATATCCAGCGCCTGCGCGGTGACCGCGATGATCGGCGTTTTCTGCCCTCTGGTATTTTCTGCCGACCGGATGGCGACCGTGGCATCGAAGCCGTTCATGATCGGCATCGAGACGTCCATCAGCACCAGAGCCGGTTGCAGTTCATGCCAGAGCTCGACGGCCTCGCGGCCGTTGGCGGCGATCCGATGCGAGACGCCGAGCCCCTCCAGGATTTGCGTGAACACGAACTGGTTGATCTGATTGTCTTCGGCAACGAGCACGTCGACCTGTGGCGTCGGCGGCGGTGCAGCAATCCCCTCGCCTTCAAACGACAACGACCAATCGGGCTGCAGCGTCGGAGACGCCGGAGTCCGCTCGGAGCAGACGCGGAACACTTCGGCCAGCACCGCAGCGCCGTCCTGCTGCGCGGAAAGCGGAAGGACCGGGCAATGACGCCAGGCCGAAACGATCTGCTGTCTCTCGGAAAACGCCAGGTCGAGCAGCAGGACATCGAGCTTGATGCCGACGTCTTCGACCGCATGTCCGAAGGCACGAAGCTCACCTGCATCGCGAACGGCGCAGGCGTCGAGCCCGGACCCACGCAGGCGCGCGACGAGCCGGTCTTCCATCGCCCGGTCGGCCGTGGCAACCAGGACACGAAGTCCGCGGGCCGGCAAGGTCTCGATCATCGATCCCGCTTCCACGAGTTGCTGGACGTTCAGCGCCCGGAACGGGTCGTAGAAATTCTGCGCGGCAGCGAAGATGCTGTAATCGCGGATCTGCAGGCCGACCTCGGCCGGAGGTTCATCGCTACTCTGATGCAAGAGGGCAATATCGGTCACGTCGTTCATACAAGTCACGACGAAATGACGGCCGGGCATGCCGACGCGGTACTTGCGCGTGAGCACCCAGAGATCGCTGCCATCGGCGCGCACGATGTGCTCGGCCTGCGAGTATGGCTTGCCGGTCTCGAGCACCATCCGGTCGGACTGCTCGAAACGTTCGGCAAGCTCGCTTTCGACCAGATCCCAGGCGGAACGGCCGAGAATGGCATCCTGCTGCAAATCATGGATCAGGCAGAAGGCCTTGTTGACGGCGATATAGTTGAGATTGCGATCCTTGACGCAGATCGGATTGGGCTGGGCATCGAGGATCTGTTCGGTCAGCTCGACGCGCTCTAGGTCCGTCTGAAGCTGTTCGTCGCGCTTCTTCTGATCGGAAACGTCGCTGATCGACAGGATGCCGATGCCGCTCGATAGCCGACGCTTGCGCATCGAAACCCAGCGGGTACGGCCGGCGCGCTCGACGCTTTCGTAACGTTCGCGCCAGTGCAGCGCCATATGCTCGGCAATCCAGTCCTCGCGATTGGTGCGGCGGCGGCTGCTTTCCGGAACGGTGCCCGGGCGAACGCCGGTGTCATAGACGGCGCCGAGAAAATCTCGCAGACGCGTGCCCGGCATCAGGATTTCCGACGGCACAGGGAAGAACTGCAGCATCGTGCGGCTGGCGAAGAGAATGGTGTCGTCTCGACTGCAGACAAGCACAGCGATGCCGAGTGCGTCGCAGCTCGACTCCAGAATGATCCGGTTGATGTCCGCGCCGTTCGACGCCCCATCGCTCATTGCGCTGTCCTCACTCGCCTACCGCATGCTTCAATCGTCCCCGATCTGAGGAAACATGCGGCCATTCACAGTGCTACAGCGACCTCAGCGCGCCCAGTAGGACGCGCGGCGCTGCGGCGGCGGTTCATTTCGGGACATGCTGGGAAGGCCTTGGCAGGCGTCTCTTCGAGCGGCGGGAGTACGGCGTCCAGCTACGCCGCAATGCTCAAAAGACAAAACCCGTGATCATTCAGGTTGTTGTGGAAAATCGCAGCAGAGTGTTAAGGGGCGATTAAACCGCCCGCTCATTTTTCCGCAACGAAGACCGCGTTCATTTAAGGCCGCGGACGAGGCGCCATTTCCCCTTTCGTTTCCCAAGCGAATCCGGGAAAATGGGACATGGCCATCAAGCAACTTTCAGAAACCCTCATCAACCAGATCGCCGCCGGCGAAGTCATCGAACGCCCCGCCAGCGCCGCCAAGGAACTGATTGAGAACGCCCTCGACGCCGGCGCCACGCGCATCGAAATCGCGACCGCAGGCGGCGGCAAGACGCTCCTGCGCGTGACCGACAATGGCTCAGGCATGACGCCGAACGATCTCGAACTGGCGGTGCGCCGGCACTGTACGTCGAAGCTCGACGACAGCCTGTTCGACATTCGCACGCTCGGCTTTCGGGGCGAGGCGCTGCCTTCGATCGGCTCGGTCGCTCGCCTCTCGATCACCACGCGCACGGCCGGCGCCAGCGAAGGCGCGGTCATCGCCGTCACCGGCGGCAAGACCGATCCGGTCCGCCCGTCGCCCGCCAATACCGGCACGGTTGTCGAGGTCCGCGACCTCTTCTTCGCGACGCCGGCGCGGCTGAAATTCATGAAGTCCGAGAAGGCGGAAGCGGCGGCGATCTCCGAGATCGTACGCCGCATGGCGATCGCCTTCCCGGCGGTCCGCTTCGTGCTCTCAGGCAGCGACCGCTCGACGCTCGAATTCCCGGCGACCGGCGACGATCGTCTGGCGCGCATGGCCCAGGTGCTCGGCAAGGATTTCCGCGACAACGCGATCGAGATCGATGCCGAGCGCGAAGATGTCGGGCTCACCGGCTTTGCCGGCGTGCCGACCTACAATCGCGGCAACTCGCTGCAGCAATATGTCTTCGTCAATGGCCGCCCGGTGCAGGACAAGCTGTTGCTGTCGGCGATCCGCGCCGCCTATTCCGAAACGATCCCGAGCGGCCGCTATCCGGTCGCGGTGCTGTCGATCGCGCTCGACCCGGCGCTCGTCGACGTCAATGTGCATCCGGCGAAATCCGATGTGCGCTTCCGCGACCCGGGCCTCATCCGAGGTCTGATCATCGGCGCGATCCGCCAAGCGCTGACGCGCGAAGGTGACCGGGCGGCAACCACCGGCGCCAGTGGTCTGATGCGGGCCTTCCGACCGGAGTCCTATCGGCCGCAGGCGCCGTGGACGCCGGAAACTTCGCCATCACGACCCATGCAATTCGAGACGGTGAACGGCCGCTTCTCCGAACAGCCGCAGGCGAGCTTCGCCGCCTTTGCGGCACCATCGGCACGGACTGGCGCCCCGTCCGAGCGTGAGGCAGCGGGAGCGCAGCAGGAGACACCGGCACCGCCATCCTTCCCGCTCGGCGCGGTCAGGGCGCAGCTCCATGAAAACTACATCGTCGCCCAGACGAATGACGGCCTCGTCATCGTCGACCAGCATGCCGCCCATGAGCGGCTGGTGTTCGAGGCGATGCGCACGGCGCTGCATTCACGGCCCGTCGCGGCGCAGGCTTTGCTGATCCCGGAAATCGTCGATCTGGCCGAAGACGACTGCGACCGGCTGATGGCGCATGCGGCGGAGTTCGCCCGCCTTGGCCTTGCCATCGAACGCTTCGGCCCGGGGGCGATCGCCGTGCGCGAGACGCCCGCGATGCTCGGCGAAATGGATGCCGTCGGCCTGGTGCGCCAGCTTGCCGACGAACTTGCCGAATGGGACACCGCCAACGGCCTGACAGGCCGGCTCGAATATCTTGCGGCGACGATGGCCTGCCATGGATCGGTGCGCTCCGGCCGACGCATGCGCACCGAGGAAATGAACGCTTTGCTGCGGCAGATGGAGGCGACGCCCGGCTCCGGCCAATGCAACCACGGGCGGCCGACCTATATCGAGCTCAAGCTTTCCGATATTGAACGGCTGTTCGGCCGAAGCTGATCGCGCGCGGCGGCGAAATGCGGCTGGCATTTTGCCGGATGGCGAGCTAGACCAGAGAACAGACCACAGAGACGCAATAGGCAACGAACATGATGAACCGGTTTGAAGGAAGCGCGTCGCGCGAGGCGAAAATCCGTTATCTCGACGGCGACTTTCAGATCATTCTCGCCGGCTCGCATGTGATCTGCGCGATGACCGGCAAGACCATTCCCGTCGACGAGCTGCGCTACTGGAGCGTCGCCCGGCAGGAAGCCTATGTCGATGCGGACGCCTCGCTCGAGGCGGAAAAGCGCGCCGGCGCGCTGCCGAACCAGCGCCGCTGAGGCTCAGCCCGGCTTCTCCCACCACCGATAAGTGATTACTTGCCCGCGCCTTCGCGCAGCTTTCGCGCGCGCGCGGCAGCAAGTGCCGTCTCGATAATCTTCTTGGGCGCCATAGGGTCGTCGAAGCGCACGTCGATCTCGATCACCCGGCTGGCCGCGGCCAGCTCGGCTGCGCGGCCATGACCGGGCTCGAGCCGCACCATGTCCTTGGCGGTCGTGACAAGCGTGCAGCCCAAGGCCGCCGCTCGATCGAGCAGGTCGGCGATCTCGTCGTCGGAGAAATGGTGATGATCCGGAAAGCTGCGAGTTTCCTCGACGATGGCGCCGGTCTCGCGCACCGTGCGATAGAATTTCTCCGGATCGGCGATACCGGCCCAGGCAAGGACCTTGACGCCTTTCAGCGACCCGTCGTCGAGCCTCACCACATCGGCCTCGTAGATCTGCTTTCCGGCGCGGGCTGCGCGGCGGATCAGGGCATCGGCCTCCGTGCCGCCGCCGATCTTCAGCAATGCCGTGGCGTGCCGAAGTTGATTGGGCAGCGGCGCCCGCACCGGGCCTGCCGGCACCAGATAGCCGTTGCCGATGCCGCGGCGCGAGTCGATCACCAAAAGCGCAAAGTCGAAGGCCAGACGCGCGCTCTGGAAGCCGTCGTCCATGATGATGATATCGACACCTTCCTTCACCAAGCGGCGAGCGCCATCGACACGGCGGCGGCAGACGACGGTCAACGCCTCACGCGCCAGAAGCAGGGGCTCGTCGCCGACATCGCGCGCACGGTGATGCTCCGGATCGACGACGGTCGTCACGTCGAGCGAGCCGCCATAGCCGCGGCTCAGGAACCCGGGTTTCAACCCTTTCTGACGGATGACGCGGGCAAGCGCGATCGCGGTCGGCGTCTTGCCGGCGCCGCCGACGGTGAAGTTGCCGATGCAGATGACCGGAACCGGAACCGAGGCTCGATGGGCTCGGTCCATGCGCAGGCCGGCAATCCGGCCATATACCCATGAAAACGGCCACAACGCGCGCGCACGCCAATCCGCCTTTGTCCACCAGAATGGTGGCGCTTCCGATACCATCTTCGTTCCGTGCCCCAGCCGGTGTCGTCCATCCGCTCCGGGAGGACATATGTCGTTCTTGCCGCCGGAAGCCGGCGGATCGCCCAAAAAACGTCAGAATGTGAAAAAACGCAAGCTATGGATACGATTGCAGCGACCTGGGCCGGCGGCCGCGCGGCAGAATGGCCTGCCGACAGACAAGTGCTTCACGCTTTTCCCGGATTTGCGACTAGAGCGTCCCGCTTTCAAGCGGAATCACGTGAAAGCGGAAAGATGCTCTAGAAACAAAGTGCTAGAGCGTCCTTAGTGCGTTCATCTGAACACACGGCGCTCTAGAGGACAGCCTCAAGTTCGGTGATGTCGGCAAGGCAATGGTCCGAAGCCGCCGCGAGCGACTGGCGCGAACCGGTCCCGGTCAGCACCGCGACCGTCATGCCGACGCCGGCACTGCGGCCCATGTGCATGTCGTGATTGTTGTCGCCGACGACGACGACCTGATGCGGCTCCAAGCCTGTTGCGGCACAAAAGCCGAGCACCATGCCAGGCTCCGGCTTGACGCCGTAGCCGCTGTCATAACCCGCTACATAATGCAGGTAACCATCGAAACCGAAGCGTTTGGCGGTCTCGCGGATCGATTTTTCGTTGTCGCTGGAGGCGACCCCAAGCCGATAGCCCTTGGCATGCAGACCGGCGAAGAATGTGCCAAGATCGGTGACCGGGACGGCATATTCCGCCGAGCGCGCGAACAGGCTGTCGAACAGGGTGGTGAGATCCGCCACGGTAAAGGGCGCGCCCGCCCCCACGAAACCGGTCGCGATCTCAACCGTGTTGCCCGCCGCAAGCAGGCTGTCAGGCAGTACATGGCCGGTGTCGGCGTCCATGCCGCCCGCTTTCAGCAATACGCGGGCCAATGCCTCATCACCCTTGGCCGCAAGCCGTGCCAGCTCATAGTTCACCGGCACCCAGCTCTTTGCGTAGTCGAGCAGGGTTCCGTCCTTGTCGAACAGGATGCCGGCTATGGCCTTGGGTGCGGTCATGATGAGGGATCGTCTCCTGTTTGTGTCAGCTTTCGGTCGGGGGATTGAGACGCGCCTTGACGATGAGCGGATTGATATAGGGCTCGAGCCCCTTCATCGTCGCCGACAGAGCGCCGCGCATCTCTTGCACGGTTTCGAGGCCGGCATCGATCATCGAGCGACGCATGTCGTCGTTGGCGAGCAGATAGTTGACGCCCTTCGCCAGCATCTCGACGTCGCGCACGATCTTGGCGCTGCCGTTCTTTGCAAGCGTCTGATAAGTCTCGCGAAAATTTTGCACATTGCCGCCGGACAGGATAGCGCAGCCGAGCATCGCCGGCTCCAGCGGGTTCTGGCCGCCTTCGGCAAAGAGCGAGCGGCCGACAAAGGCGACTTCGGTCAGGCGCAGATAGAGGCCCATTTCACCGATGGTGTCGCCGAGGAAGACATCGACATCCGGCGTCAGCGGATCACGCCGCGTGCGGCGCGCGACCTTCAGGCCCTTGGCCGTCAGCGCCGCCTCGATCGCATCGCCGCGCTCGGGATGGCGCGGCACGATGATCGTCAGGAGGCCGGTCCGTTCCTTCAGCGCGCGGTGCACGACGCCGGCCGCGTTTTCCTCGCCGTCGAAGGTCGAGATCGCCGCCCAGGTCTTCCGCGTGCCGATCTGCTGCTCATACTCCTTCAGCGCCAGCGGATCATGCGGCGGCGCATCAGTGTCGACCTTCAGATTGCCGGAGACCATGACCGGCAGCGCGCCGAGCGTGCGGAAGCGCTCCGCATCGACGTCGGACTGCGCGATGACCAGCGCCAGGTTTTCAAAAAGCGCGTCGGCAAGCGCCGGCCGCCGCTTCCACCGGGCGAAGGTGCGATCGGACAGACGGCCGTTCACCAGAACCTGCGGAATATGGCGCCGGCCGAGCTCCAGGATGGTCATCGGCCAGATTTCGGACTCGGCGATGATCGCGAGATCCGGCTCCCAATAGTTCAGAAACCGGCTGACCGCCGGCTTGAAATCGAGCGGGACATACTGGTGGATGACGCCTGTTCCCAGGCGCTGGGCAACGACACGTGCCGAGGTCATCGTACCCGTCGTCAGCACGACATTGATGCCGCGCCTGCGGATTTCCTTGATCAATGGGATGACCGCATTGGTCTCGCCGACACTGGCGGCGTGAAACCAGACGAGCGGGCCTTGCGGCCGTGGTGCGCTCGCATGGCCGTAGCGCTCGCGACGGCGAGCCGGATCCTCCTTGCCCTTCGCCGCGCGAATGGCAAGGTAGGACCAAACCAGGGGATAGATGGCCGAGCCGATCCAGCGATAGCTGGAGAGCGCCAGGCGCGCGCGAAAGCTGCTCATGACGAGACACCTTCCCCAGCCGTCTCAGCGGCGAGAAACTTAGGGGCGACTGGCATGCGGGTTTGCGCCGCGCATCCCGACCTCATCGGCATCAGCCGTTTTCCGGGTCGAGCAGACGATGCATGTGGACGATGAAATAGCGCATGTGAGCGTTGTCGACGGTCATCTGCGCCTTGGATTTCCAGGCAACGAGAGCGCTATCGTAGTCCGGGTAGATGCCGACGATATCGAGCTTGTCCAGATCGCGGAAGTGGACGTCCGTCAGCGTGGTGAGTTCACCGCCAAAGACGAGGTGCAGACGTTGTTTCTTCTCGGATTCGTGAGCCATCGGAATTCCATTTTTCTTTTTGGGTATGGGCGTTGATTTGAGGCATTCGGCCCCAAAGGTCAATGGGGCTCCATCGACCGCGATGCGGCGATCAGGCCTGGCAAGAGCGGCTTTGCCGCTGCGCAGAGAACGCCGTGAACGACGCTGGAGCGATTGTAGGACAAGGGCTGCTCGTCGAGATCGACGAGCGCGCCACCGGCCCGGGCGAGAATGAGATCGGCCGCAGCCAGATCCCAATCATGGGAATTCTTCTTCACCAGCGTACCGTCGATCCGCCCGTCGGCAACCATGGCCAGCCGATAGGCAAGCGACGGAACATGCGGCACGCGCGTGACGGTGTTGCGATAGACGGCCGGAAGCTTGCCGACCGTATCTTCGGCGGCCGCCAGATGCAGCATTTCCCCGGCCTTTGCCTCTCGCACCGAGATCGCCGTGCCGTTCTTCAGCGCGCTACCGCCGGCGACCGCCTCGAAGAGTTCGTCAAGCGCCGGAGCATAGAGGACGCCGGCGACGGGCTGCCCCCGGTGGACGACGGCAACACTGACGCACCAGAGTTCCTTGCCGGCGATGAAGGCACGCGTGCCGTCGATCGGATCGACGACGAAGACCGTTTCGCGGGTCAGGCGGCTGGAGTCGTCGTCGGTCTCTTCCGACAGCCAGCCGTAGTGGGGCCGCGCCGCAAGCAGCCGCGTCTTCAGCACATCGTTTGCCGCCAGATCCGCTTCGCTGACCGGCGAGCGGCCCTCGTTCTTCCAGCGGACGTCGGGCGATTTGCGAAAATAACCGAGCGCCGTTTCCCCGGCGACGACCGCGGCGGCGCGGATCAACTCGAGATCCGGCTTCCAGTCCGCGCCCGATGGTGCTGTGTCAAACATTCAAAACCCCGTCAGCCCGCCTCTCCTATAGCACGAGAGCCGGATCGGCGCGGGTCCCCGCGCCGGTTTGTCTTCGGCCTGTTTAGAGACCAGCGAGCGTCATGCCCTCGATGGCAAGCGTCGGTGCGGCAACGCCGAACTTGCGATCGATGTCGTCTGCCGGCGTCAATGCCATGAACATGTCCTTGAGATTGGACGCGATCGTCACCTCGGAGACGGCAAAGGTGAGTTCGCCGTTCTCGATCCAGAAGCCGGAGGCGCCGCGGCTGTATTCGCCGGTCACCATGTTGACGCCCTGGCCGATCAGTTCGGTCACGTAGAAGCCGTTGCCGACACCGCGGATCAGATCCTCACGCGAGATCGAACCCGGCTCGAGCGCCAGATTGGTCGAGGCCGGGTTGACCGTCGGGCCGCCGCGCACACCGCGGCCGTTGGTCTCCAGACCGAGTTCGGCCGCTGCCGAGGTCGACAGGAACCAATGGTTCAGCACACCGTCCTCGACCATCACGAGCTTTTCGCCGCTGACACCTTCGCCGTCGAAGGGACGCGAAGAAGAGCCGCGCACGATCAGCGGGTCGTCGGTCACAGAAAGACCCGCCTTCATCACCTGCTTGCCCATCCGGTCACGCAGGAAGCTCGTCTTGCGGGCGACGGCCGCACCGTTGATCGCGCCCGCCAGATGGCCGACGAAGCCGCGCGCCATGCGCGGATCGAAGACGACGGTGACGTTCTTGGCCGTCGGCACCTGGCGCGGATTGAGGCGCGCGACCGCACGTTCGCCCGCAAGGCGGCCGATCTCCTCGGCCGGCCGGAGATCACCGACATAGAGGCGGCTGTCGAAATCGTAGTCGCGCTCCATCTTCGTGCCTTCGCCGGCAATCGCGCTGACGGAGCAACCGAAACGGGTCGCCATGTAGGAGCCGGAGAAACCGTGCGAGGTAACGAGAACCAGACCGCCCATGCCGGCCGAAGCGCCGGCACCGCTGGAGTTGGTGACGCCTGAGACCGCAAGTGCTGCCTCTTCGGCAGCCAATGCCGCTTCCGTCAACGAATCCGTGGAAACGGCGGTGGGGTCGAAGAGGTCGAGGTCGGGATAGGAGCTTGCCAGCCGGTCCGCATCGGCGAGCGAGGCAAAGGGATCCTCCGGCGAAGCCTTGGCCATGGCGACGGCGCGTTCGGCGAGCAGCTTCAGATCAAAGCCCGGATTGGCCGAAACGCTGGCGACGCGTCGCCCGACGAATACTCGCAGCGAGAAATCGTCGCTTTCGGAGGCTTCCGTCGCTTCGACCTTGCCGAGGCGCACGGAGACGGAACGGGAGCGCCCGCGTACCACCACCGCATCCGCCGCATCGGCGCCGGCCTTGCGGGCGAGGTCCACGAGTTCGGAGGCGCGTTTTTCGAGGTCGGCAGAATCGATCGTGTCTGACATGATGTAGCCTTTCATTCCTGCCCCATTTATTGTGCAGTGACGCAGGCATCAAGGGCATCGGCCTGATTCCCGCCCATACACCGCAAATGACCGCTCTCGAAAGCTCCCTCATCGGGGCCGGGTGCCCAATAGTGAAAGCCGCAGGCATGGCAACGACACCGATCATCTATTCTCAGGCGCTGATGCTGCTCGGCGGCGCAGTGGTCGCCGCACCAATCTTCAAGCGGCTCGGCCTCGGCACTATCCTCGGCTATCTCTGCGCCGGCGTACTCATCGGTCCGGTCGCCCAAAGCATCACCGATGGCGAGCAGATCCTGCATGTCTCGGAGCTCGGCGTCGTGTTCCTGCTGTTCATCATCGGCCTCGAATTGAAACCGTCACGTCTCTGGCAGATGCGGCGCGATATCTTCGGCCTCGGCACGGCGCAAGTCGTGCTGACCGGCATCGTGCTCTCTTCGATGATCTATGCCCTCGGGCTTCTCGGCCAGGGCGGCAGCATCATCGCCGGCTTCGGCCTGGCCCTGTCGTCGACCGCCTTTGCCATGCAGATCCTCGACGAGGGCAACGACCGCAACACCCGCTACGGGCAGCGATCCTTCTCCATTCTCCTGCTGCAGGATCTCGCGATCGTGCCTCTGCTGGCGCTGATCCCGCTTATGGCGGCGCAAGCGCCTGAGGATACGACACCGCCGCTCGAGGATTTTGCGATCGCCACCACAGCGATCGTCGTGCTCTTTGCTGCCGGGCGCTACCTCGTGAACCCCCTGTTCCAGATCATCGGCCGCACGGGCGCCCGCGACGTCATGATCGCAGCGGCCCTGCTCGTCGTCATGGGCGCGGCGACCATGATGCAGCTTGCCGGCCTCTCCATGGCGATGGGTGCCTTCCTCGCGGGCGTGCTCTTGGCGGAATCCTCCTATCGCCATGAACTCGAAGCGGACATCGAACCGTTCCGCGGTATCCTGCAGGCGCTGTTCTTCATGGCCGTCGGCCTGTCGCTGGAACTCGGCGTCATCGTCGAGCGCTACCAGCTGATCATCATCGCCGTGCCGCTCTTGATGGCGTTGAAGAGCCTGGTGCTCTACTGGCTCTGCCGGCTCACCGGATCCCATCACAACGACGCAGTGCGCATCAGCCTGCTGCTACCGCAGGGCGGCGAGTTCGGTTTCGTGCTGTTCACCGCGGCGGCAACCGCTGGCGTCTTCTCGGATGGCGACGCCTCGCTGCTGGTCGCGATCGTGACGCTGTCGATGGCGCTGACGCCGCTTGCCTCCATGCTGGCCGCAAAGCTGATGCGCGAACAGGACGAGATGGACGAGGAGATCGAGGAAGATTTCGACGGCGCCAATGCCGACGTGCTGATGATCGGCTTTTCCCGCTTCGGCCAGATCGCCGCGCAGATCCTGCTCGCCGGCGGCCGCGACGTGACGATCATCGACCATTCGGCAGCGCGCGTGCGCCAGGCCGCGACCTTCGGTTTCCGCATCTATTTCGGCGACGGCAATCGTCTCGACGTGCTGCGCGCCGCCGGCATCGAACGGGCCAAGATCGTCGCCGTCTGCACCCAGAAGAAGGAAACGACCGACCACATCATCGATCTCGTGCAGTCGGAGTATCCAAATGCACGCATCTACGCCCGCTCCTACGACCGCCTGCATACGCTGGAACTGCGCGCCAAAGGCGTCGACTACGAATTGCGCGAGACTTTCGAGTCCGGCCTGCTCTTTGGTCGCAAGACACTGGAGGCTTTGGGGGTCGGCGACGACGAGGCAATCGCCATCATGGACGACATCCGCAAGCGCGACGAGGCCCGGCTCGTGCTGCAGGAGGCCGAAGGCATCACAGCCGGTCGCGACATGCTGCATTCGCGTCCCGTCAGGCCGGAGCCGCTGGTCAAGCCGAAGCGCGAGGTCGATCACTCCCAGGAGACGGGCGAACGGATCCTGCCGGGGCTTCCTGCCGACGAGCGCGAGAGCGCGTAGTCTCGCTCAGGCGAACCGCCCCTCAGTCGTCGGCGTTCACTTGAGCGTCGGCGCCCGCATCCGCTCGTCGAGCGCCCGTTTCAGCTGGTCCTTGATGGCGACGGTTCCGTTCAGCACGTCCTGGGCCCGCAGAAAATCCATCACCCGGTAGCGGCCGACATCGGGGCGCAGCAGGATATCCGGTGCCCCTTCCTTGAGCTTCATCGCGATGATCGACTGCATCATCAACTGGCTCGCACCGAACAGGCTGTCGATGCGGCTCGGGATCGTCTTGCCGTCGCCGTCAGGACCACCGACGACGTCGACGGCGATGACGATGTCCGCCAGGCCGCGCAGATGATCGAAGGGGATAGGGTTGTAGATGCCGCCGTCGATCATCACGCGCCCGCCGATCTTCACCGGGATGAAGATCGCCGGCAGGGCAGCGGAGGCAGCCAGCGCCTGCCACAGGTCACCCTTTTCGCAGATATGTTCTGTCTGGCCGTAATAGTCGGTAGCGACCACCTTGAGCGGAATGCCTAGATCCGAGAACTTCGGCGGAATGGCCTCGGGCAGAAAAGCCCTGAGAACGCGCTCGACATTGAATTGCCCGAAACGAAAACCGTTCGCCATGGCTTCGGAAAGGCTCGACGGCCGC
The DNA here is from genome assembly GCF_052044795.1 of Ensifer sp. 22521. Taxonomy (NCBI): domain Bacteria; kingdom Pseudomonadati; phylum Pseudomonadota; class Alphaproteobacteria; order Hyphomicrobiales; family Rhizobiaceae; genus Ensifer; species Ensifer sp. 22521. The sequence goes on along the minus strand of NZ_JBQENM010000001.1, from coordinate 160,113 downwards.
AATTGCCAGAGCCGATTGAGGACCTCGCGGCGATGGCCGATGGTCGAGAGCGTGTGGCCCCTGATCTCTTCGCCGCGCATGCCGGCCGCCATGCCGGCACCCATGATTGCGCCTATCGAAGAGCCGGCGATCGCCACCGGGCGAATGCCGAGCTCGTCCAGGGCCTCGATGACGTGAATATGCGCAAGCCCGCGCGCGCCGCCGCCGCCAAGCGCCAGGGCCACCGTCGGTTGGCTCGTCACCTGCGTCGGCGCCTTCGTCATCGAAAGATCCTGCTTCATCGGCATGTCCTCCGCTTCTGCATGATTCCCTAAAGCGGAATCATTTTAAGGACAAATTATGCAGAAGGTCGCCGTAAGGCGCGGGATAAGGAAACGTGTATGGTCGGCGTCAGCCTATCTTCGCAAAGAAATCGAAAATATGACGGTCAGGCACCGCGGAAGCGGTAGAAATGCATGCGTGTATCGCCGAAGGCTCTGACATCGAGCCGCTCGAACACGGCCGTCGGCGCGGGCTGAACGTCCGCCCGCTCTTCGAGGATCACCAGTGCATCGGGGACGAGCCAATTGCCGGCGGCGGCAGATTCCAGCGCCTTCTCGCCGAGACCCTTCGCGTAGGGCGGATCGGCGAAAACCAGATGAAACGGCTCCATCGTGCCGACGCCGCCGAGGCTGGTGGCGTCACGGCGGAAGACCTTGGCTCGGCCCTGGAGGCCGAGCGTTTCGATGTTCGTCTGCAGAAGTCCCCTGCCCTCGACGCCCTGCTCGACGAAGAGTGCCTGCCGGCACCCGCGTGAGAGAGCCTCGAAGCCAACGGCGCCGGTGCCCGCAAAAAGGTCGAGCACACGGGCGCCGTCGAGCGCCTCCGGATAGGAATGGCTCAGGATGTTGAACAGGCTTTCGCGCGTCCGGTCCGTGGTCGGACGGATATCGTTGGACTTGGGGGTCGCAAGGCTGCGCCCCCGAAACTCTCCACCGACGATACGCACCGCCGCTTAGTTTCCTCTGCCGCGCGGCTTGCCGCCGCCGGCCGGGCGTCCGCCACCACCGGAGCGTCCAGCGCCGCCGGGGCGCCCACCGCCGGGTTTGCCGCCGCCGGGGCGCCCACCGCCGGGTTTGCCGCCGCCGGGCTTGCCACCGCGCGGACCGCCAGTGCGTTCGCCAAAGGACTTTCCACCGGACGGCTTGCCCCCGAAGGACTTGCCGCGGGGTTTATCCCCGAACGGACGGTCCCCGCCTTCACGGCGCGGCGGACGATCGCCCTCGGCGCGTGGGGCTCTTGGCTTGTCGGAATAGCTGCGCGGGCCGCCGTCGGCGCGGGCAGGCCGATCACCGAACGGTCGGTCTCCACCTTCGCGGCGTGGCGGACGATCGCCCTCGGCACGCGGGGTCCTCGGCTTGTCGGAATAGCTGCGTGGACCACCCTCGGAGCGGGCAGGTCGATCACCACGCGGGCGGTCGCCACCTTCGCGGCGGGCAGGCCGGTCGCCATCGGCGCGCGGGAACCGCGGCTTGTCGGAGAAGCTGCGCGGCCCGCCTTCAGAACGAGCAGGACGGTCGCCGCCTTCACGGCGCGCAGGACGGTCACCGTGATCGCGCGACCTGCGGTCTCCCGCGTCGCCCGCCTTGCGCCGACCGAAGCCGCCATCCCGGCCCTCGTCCTTGCCGCGACGGGCAGGCTCGCTGGCGCTGATCCATTCGCCCTCTTCGTCGCGACGCTTGACCGGCGCGGCCGCAGCGGGACGATCGAAGTCCCTGTGCGAGCCGCCCTTGCGGTCCGGGTCGAACTTGCCGGATGTCTTCGTCGCAAAGCCATCCTTGCTGCGACCGTAGCGCTTGGTCTTCGGCGCGCCTTCCGGACGCTCGCGACGGGCGGGCTTCTCCGTGGCGTCGCCTTCAGCGGATTTCGGCTTCTTTTCGGCCAGCGGACGGGCGCCCGGCGCCATCCAGACATTGGCGGTGCGGGCGCGCTGCGCCGGCGCGCGCTTCGGCCGGTCCTCAAACTTGGCGTCACGGTCGTCGCGGGAGCCGCCCTTGCCACGAGGACCGTCCTTGCGGCCGCCGTCACGGCGATCGTCGCGACGCGTGTCGAGCCGGGCCAGAGCACGCTCGCGCTTGTCCTCCGGCTTTTCCCAGCGGTTGGCACGTTCAGGCCGGCGCGTATCGGCGGTATCATCCTCCGGCGCGTCGCCGGCTACGGTCGCTGCCTGATCGTTGTAAAGCGGTGCGTCGAAGTTTGCCTTGGCATCCTCGATCAGGCGCGGCCCGAGCTGATCGCGGAGCGTCCGGCCACGGATTTCCTGGACATGTCCCTCCGGCAGTTCGCCGAGCTGGAAGGGTCCATAGGAAATGCGGATGAGGCGGTTGACGTCGAGACCGAGCGCGCCGAGCACGTTCTTGATCTCGCGGTTCTTGCCTTCGCGCAGCCCCATGGTGATCCAGACGTTCGAGCCCTGCACCCGGTCCAGCGTCGCCTCGATCGCGCCATAGAGCACGCCGTCGACGGCGATGCCGTCCTTCAGCCGGTCGAGCGCTTCCTGATCGATCTCGCCGTGGGCGCGAACGCGGTAGCGGCGCAGCCAGCCGGTCGACGGTAGTTCGAGCACACGGGCAAGACCACCATCGTTGGTCAAAAGCAGCAGGCCCTCGGTGTTGATGTCGAGGCGGCCGATCGACAGAACGCGCGGCAGTTCGTCGGGCAGGTTTTCGAATACGGTTGGGCGGCCTTCCGGATCGGCATTGGTGGTCACTAGGCCGGCCGGCTTGTGGTAGAGCCAGAGGCGCGTGCGCTCGATGCCGCGGATCGGCTGACCATCGACCTCGATCGCATCGGCAAGCGTCGCGTTGACGACCGGCGTATCGAGAATGACGCCGTTGAGCTTGATGCGGCCTTCCATGATCATGCGCTCGACGTCGCGGCGCGAGGCGACGCCGGCGCGCGCCAGGATCTTGGAGATGCGCTGCGGTTCGTCGACACCCGGAGCAGCCGCGTTCGGGCGCTCCCTGGCCGGACGCGAAGCGCCGGTCTTTGGTCCGAAGGACTTGGGGCCGTCAGCCTTCGGTCCGGAGGTCTTGGCGCCAAATGTCTTCGGGCCTGCAACCTTTTTCGGTGCTCCAGCCTTCTTGTCGGCGAAATGCGGTTTCTTGTCCCGGCCGGCGGACTTGCCGCCAGGCCGTGTGGGCTTGTCTTTGGATGTCATTTGTGTTGCCTGCCTTTTGCGGCTGTCCTATCAGGTCGCGGCCCGTGGGTTAAGAGAAATTATTGTTTGAGCGATGGCTGAGACGACACACTTCATGGATGTGGCCCTTGAGGAGGCCAGGAAGGCGGCAGAACGCGGCGAAGTGCCGATCGGCGCCGTGGTCGTTTTCGATGGCCAGATCGTCTCCCGCGCCGGCAATCGCACCCGTGAACTCAACGACGTGACTGCACATGCGGAGATTGTCGCCATCCGCGAGGCTGCTGCCGTCCTCAAGGACGAAAGGCTGACGGGCGCCGATCTCTACGTCACCCTCGAACCCTGCACCATGTGCGCCGCGGCGATTTCGTTCGCCCGCATCCGCCGCCTCTACTACGGCGCGGACGATCCGAAGGGCGGCGCGGTCGACAGCGGCGTGCGCTTCTTCGGTTCTCCCACCTGCCATCACGTGCCGGACGTTTATTCGGGCCTCGCCGAGCGCGAGGCTGCCGACCTTCTCAGGAATTTCTTCGCCGGCAAGCGGTGAAACCAATCCCGACTCTGAACGCGAGCCCGTTTCAGATTTTCTGAGGTCGCCTCAGTCGGCCGCGAAGCTTTCGAGGGCCGCGCCGGAGAGACGGTAGCGCGTCCATTCGGACATCGGCTCGGCACCGACCGCCTCGTAGACCCGTATCGCCGGCTCGTTCCAGTCGAGCACGCTCCATTCGAAGCGGCCGCAGCCTTCCTTGACGGCAATTTTCGCCAGATGCTTCAGCAGCATCTTGCCAGCGCCGGAGCCACGGCAATCCGGCGTAACGTAAAGGTCCTCAAGGTAGAGACCCTTGCGTGCCTGCCAGGTCGAATAGTTGTAGAACCACATGGCGAAGCCTGCGGGCTTGCCGTCCTTCTCGCAGATCACGGCGCGGGTAATGGAACCCGGACCAAAGAGCGAGGCCTGCAACATCTCGACCGTCGCCTCGACTGCGTCGGGCTCCTTCTCGTAGATGGCAAGTTCGGTGATGAAGCGCAGAATGGTCTGCGCGTCTTCCGGGCGAGCGTCGCGAATGCTGATCGTCATGGCTTATGCGCTGCTTAGAAAGGCCAATACCACTTGGAGCCGGAATTCTTGATCTGCGCCTCCTTCTTGCGGCGGCGCTCCTTGTCCTTCTCCGGCTCGCCGAGTTCGGTCTCGGTACCCTCCGGCAGGCGGCGGTAATCAAGCGGCGGATCGCTGAGGAAGCGTCGCTTGTCGGAATAGGCGCCCATCTCGATCTTACGGCCTGCGCGATAAGCTTCCTGCTGCTCCTTGGCCGAGAGCCGGCGGCCGTTGGCGCTAGCCTTGGCAAGCGGGGAAACGTAGTTCGGGTTGTTCTTGTTCGCGTCGGCCTCTTCGCGCAGACGGTTGCGAACCTCTTCCGGAGACTCGACCCATTCCGGGTTAGCCTCACGGCTGGCAAGCGACTTCTGCGGCTCGACGAGAGCAGTCTGCTGCGCCGACGGCGGCAGAACGAGGCCGGGGCGCGGCTGATACTTGACCGGATCACGCTTCGGCGGGCCGAAGCTGGCGACGCTGCCGAGGTCGTCCATGAGCTGTTCGCCGGCGGTCTTGTCCGTGCCATAGGTCGGGCCGCCGATGCAGCCCGAAAGCACCAGGCCGCTCGTCAAAATGGCGGCCACGCTGGCAAACACTCGCAACTCTCGCGTCATTTCCATGAGATTCCTTCCAGCCGGCCACCGGTCAGCGCGGCCACTCAAGCGCCCATGGCGGAGAAATCCGCCAAATTTCGGGCAGGTTTTACCGGATGAACGCAACGAGTGCAATTCATCCGGTAACAATGCGTTAAGCCTTGAAACCAAGTTCGCGCAAGGCAGCGGCGTCACGGGCCGACACGTCGGGGTAGATCGGGTCGGAACCGACATCGGTCGTGATCCGCCAGGAGCGGGCGCATTTCTGGCCTTCGGCAAGCTTCGGCACGACGCTCACCTTGGCCACGTCGGCAAGGCGGAACGCCTCCGCAGGGCCTTCCGCAGCTTCGATCACGATGCCCGAAGTGATGCAGATCTCCGCGAAGTCCTGGCCTTCCAGCGCCTTCAAAAGTTCCGGATCGGCGACATGGACGACCGGAGCCGCTTCCAGCGACGAGCCGATGCGCTTGTCCTTGCGCTCGATCTCGAGCGCACCGGTGACAACGGTGCGGACCGTGCGGATCTTGTCCCACTTGGCTTCGAGCGCATCGTTCTTCCATTCCGCCGGGATCGCCGGGAACTGTTCGAGATGCACCGAAACCGCATCGGGCTTCCGCGACAGCCAGGCTTCTTCCGTGGTGAACGGCAGCATCGGCGCCAGCCACAGGACGAGGCAATCGAAGAGCTTGCGGATGACGGCAAGCGCCGAACGGCGGCGCAGGCTCGACGGGGCGTCGCAGTAGAGCGCGTCCTTGCGCACGTCGAAATAGAAAGCCGAGAGCTCGACGTTCGAGAAATCGATCAGCGCACGGGCGATCTTCTTAAAGTCGAAGGCATCGTAGCCTTCGCGCACAAGCTGATCGAGTTCCGCCAGCCGATGCAGCATCAGCTTTTCGAGTTCCGGCATGTCGGCATAGGCGATCTCTTCACCCTTGTCGTGGGCAAGCGTGCCGAGCATCCAGCGGATCGTGTTGCGCAGCTTGCGATAGGCGTCGATGTTGGTCTGGATGATCGTCTTGCCGAGACGCTGATCCTCCCAATAGTCCGTCGTCATCACCCACAGGCGCAGGATGTCGGCGCCGGCGTCCTTCATCACCTCCTGCGGGGTGACGGTATTGCCCTTGGACTTCGACATCTTCTCGCCCTTCTCATCCATGGTGAAGCCATGGGTGACAACGGCGTTGTAGGGCGCGCGGCCGCGCGTCGCGCAGGCCTCGAGCAGCGAGGAATGGAACCAGCCGCGATGCTGGTCCGAACCTTCGAGATAGACGTCGGCCGGCCACTTCAGGTCCGGACGGTCTTCGAGCGTAAAGGTGTGGGTCGAACCGGAATCGAACCAGACGTCGAGGATGTCCATGACCTGGTGCCACTTTTCGTGGTCGTGGTCGTTTCCGAGGAAGCGATCCTTGGCACCTTCGGCAAACCAGGCGTCCGCACCTTCCTGCTCGAAAGCGTCGAGGATGCGGGCGTTGACGGCCTCGTCGATCAGGATCTCACCCTGGTCGTCGGCAAAGATCGCGATCGGCACGCCCCAGGCGCGCTGACGCGAGAGCACCCAGTCCGGGCGTCCCTCGATCATCGCGCGCAGGCGGTTCTGGCCGGCGCCGGGAACGAAGCGGGTGTCGTCGATCGCCGAAAGCGCACGCGAACGCAGCGTCGATCCGTCGCCGAACGCCTTGTCCATATAGACGAACCATTGCGGTGTGTTGCGGAAGATCACCGGCTTCTTGGAACGCCAGGAATGCGGATAGGAATGCTTCAGGCGGCCGCGGGCAAAGAGCGCATGACGGGCGATCAGCGCCTTGATGACGCGATCGTTGGCGTCGCCCTTCTTGCCCTTGTCGTCGATGACGCGGCCGGCGCCACCTTCGGCATCGGGACCGAAGCCATGGGCGTCGGCAGTGAAGTAGCCGGCATCGTCGACCGTGAACGGGATCGCCGAGGAGATACCGCGGGCTTCGAGCGCGCGGGCGCTGTCCATCCAGGCATCAAAGTCCTCGCGACCGTGGCCGGGGGCGGTGTGCACGAAGCCCGTACCGGCGTCGTCGGTCACATGGTCGCCGTCGAGTAGCGGCACCTTGAAGGCGTAGCCGCCGCCGAGACCATGCAGCGGATGGGCGCAGGTGACCGACGACAGCTCGTCGGCTTCGAGGTCGCGAACGAAGTTGAAGGTGAGCTTGGCCTTGGCTGCGGATTCGTCCGCAAGGCGCTTGGCGAAGATCAGCTTCTCGCCCGGCTGCGGACCGAAGTCGTTCTCGGCGGTCGCCACTTCGTAGAGACCATAGGCATAACGCGACGAGAAGGCGATGGCGCGGTTGCCCGGGATGGTCCAGGGCGTGGTCGTCCAGATTACGACAAAGCTGCCGGCAAGGCTGTCCGGACCTTCGGTGACCGGGAACTTCACCCAGATCATGTCGCTTTCGACATCGGCATATTCGACTTCGGCTTCGGCAAGCGCGGTGCGCTCGACGACCGACCACATGACCGGCTTGGAGCCGCGGTAGAGCTGGCCGAGCTTGGCGATCTTCATCAATTCGCCGGCGATGCGGGCTTCCGCATGGAAGTTCATCGTCGTGTAGGGATTGTCGAAGTCGCCCTCGATGCCGAGGCGCTTGAACTCCTCGGCCTGGACCTGGATCCAGCCGGAGGCGAAATCACGGCATTCCTTGCGGAATTCGTTGACAGGGACCTCGTCCTTGTTCTGGCCCTTCTCGCGGTACTTCTCCTCGATCTTCCACTCGATCGGCAGACCGTGGCAGTCCCAGCCGGGCACATAGTTGGCGTCAAAGCCGCGCATCTGGAACGAGCGGTTGATGACGTCCTTGAGGATCTTGTTCAGCGCGTGGCCGATGTGGATGTTGCCGTTGGCATAGGGCGGGCCGTCATGCAGCACGAACTTGTCGCGGCCGGCGGCCGATGCGCGCAGCTTCTTGTAGAGGCCCATCTGCTGCCAGCGGGCCACCGTTTCCGGCTCCTTCTGCGGCAGGCCGGCGCGCATCGGGAATTCCGTCTGCGGCAGATAGAGGGTCGAGGAGTAGTCGATCTTTTCAGCGGTGTCGGTCATGGTCTTTGCAATCGCTTCTTCGCGCGAGGGGCCGCGCATACGAAATGGGCTCGGTATCGAGAGATGACTGGGGCGTCGGAAACGCCGAAATCCCGGACCTTCCGGCTGACTAAAGCGCGCGGAAGGCCGGGCCAATAATTCGCTGATCGATGATCAATCGACGGTGCCGGGTCATGGTGGCCGGTTGTTTAAGGCGTTTTCGGGCTTTTGAAAAGGTCCGCCGCCACAGCAACGCCGAAATCTTTTATCGGGCGAAGTTGAGCTTGCGGTCGATGTCGCCGAGCGGCTGCACACCGGAGAGCAACGCCCGCGCCTCTGCCTCGTCCTGGCGGATCTGCGCCACCAGCGGATCGAGCCCGTCGAATTTCAGCTCGTCGCGCAGGTGGCCGAAGAAGGTGACCGCACAGATCTCGCCGTAGAGATTGCCCGAAAAGTCGAAGACGAAGGTTTCGAGCAAGGGCTCACCGTCGCTATCGACTGTCGGGCGGCGCCCGAAGCTCGCGACGCCGTCGTAGAGCGAGCCGTCGGCCCGACGGAAACGCACGGCGTATATGCCAGGCCTCAGTTCCACCTCGGGCGCAAGCCGCATATTGGCGGTGGGAAAGCCGAGTTCGCGGCCGAGCTTCTTGCCGCCGATCACTTCCGCCTCGACCAGATAGCGATAGCCGAGCATGCCGGCAGCTTGCGAGACATCACCTTCGCCAAGCAGCGAGCGCACGTAACTGGACGAGATGACCGATGCGTTTTCGTCGCGGAAGGCATCGACGAGCGTCACGCCAAATCCGTTATCGCCGCCGGCCGCCATCAGGAAGGCGGGGCCGCCCTCGCGCCCCTTGCCGAAGTGAAAATCGAAACCGGTGACGACATGCGAGGCGTGCAGCCATTCGAGCAGGATACGGTGGATAAAATCCGATGCGGAAAGCTGCGAGAAGGTGCGGTCGAACGGATACTCGATGACGGCGCCGAAACCCATGCCTTCGAGAATGCGCGCCTTCAGCGGTGCCGGCGTCAGTCGGAAGACCGGGGTTTCCGGACGGAACACGGTTCTCGGATGCGGCTCGAAGGTCAGCACGAGCGCCGGCACACCGCGCGCATTGGCCTCCTCCAGCGCCCGATTGAGCACCGACTGGTGACCACGGTGCACGCCGTCGAAGTTACCGATCGCGACGACGCCGCCGCGCAGATGCTGCGGAAGCGGATCACGGGTCTCGTTGCGATGAAAAACCGTCATCTCCGTCTTCCCGTCAGGCGAGCCGCGGCATCCAATATTTCGGCGACGCGCCTTCCTTCTTCAGGAAGGCGGCGAGCTTCGCCTCGTCGGTGCGGCTTTCGTTCATGTATTCCTGGGCGTGGATACCGGCACTGATATAGAGCAGATCGAAGCCGGCATCCTGGGCACCCTTGACGTCCGTCGGCATGCCGTCGCCAACGGCGATGACACGCGACAGGTCAAGCGCGCCACGAACGGCCTTCGCCTCCGTCAGCGCCGCACGGTAGATGGCGATATAGGGCTTGCCGGCAATGCGCGCCTCGCCACCGAGCTCTTCATAGAGCTTGGCGATTGCGCCGGCACAGGGGATCAGCCTGTGGCCGCGCTCGACCACCAGATCCGGATTGGCACAGATGAACGGGATCTTGCGCTTGGCAAGCCCCGTCAGTGTCGCGCGGTAATGCTCCGGCGTTTCGGTTTCGTCGTCATAGAAGCCGGCACAAACGACCGTCTCAGCATCTTCCGACGAAACGATCTGCGTTCCCAGGCCTTCGAGCAGCGGCAGGTCGCGCTCGGCACCGATGAAGAAGATCTTTTTGGCGGCGGCGGCGATCAGCGCGCGGGTCACATCGCCCGAGGTCACGATCCGGTCGTAGGCTTCGTCCGGCACGCCGAGACCGCGGATCTGGATCTTCACACCCGGATGCGGACGCGGCGAGTTGGTGATCAGCACCACAGTCAGGCCGGCGGCACGCGCCTCGGCCAACGCCTCGCAAGCGGAGGCAAAGGCCTGCACGCCGTTATGAAGAACGCCCCAGACATCGCACAGCACCACGTCGTAGCGCGCAGCGATTTCCCGAAAACTGTTGATCCTTGCGGCCATTCTGGCTTCCTGCAAACACGGTTTCCGGCTTGCATGGCAAGGAAGGCAGGAGATTACAAGTCTCGGCGCCCGAAAAAGGCGCCCCCTCCCAAGGATTCCGGCGGTGTCGGGCGTCAAAGAAAAGTGCATTGCCGATGCCGCCCGCTTCGCCAAAGCACTTTGTAGCGGTTATCAACCGTCAAAATCCCGCCAATGCCATTCGTCGACGCGATCGCCTACATTTCGCCAAGAATGGGGCTAGGCTGCCTACGCCCTCGCCTGCTGCGCTCGCCCAAGGCTACTGCCGCCGGCAAAAAATCTAGGCGCCGATCCTTGACTCACCCCATACCCAGGCTTATCTCGGCATCGCTAGCACTCGATAAATGAGAGTGCTAACACCCATCCATCGGGTCGATCAGCGATCCGTAATGTCATTTGATCGAGGGATTAGACTAATGGCAAGCACCAACTTCCGCCCGCTGCACGACCGCGTCGTCGTTCGCCGCGTCGAGTCTGAAGAGAAGACCAAGGGCGGTATCATCATTCCGGACACCGCCAAGGAAAAGCCGCAGGAAGGCGAAATCGTCGCCGTCGGTTCGGGCGCCCGTGACGAAAGCGGCAAGGTTGTTGCTCTCGACGTCAAGGCTGGCGACCGCGTTCTGTTCGGCAAGTGGTCGGGCACCGAAGTCAAGATCAACGGCGAAGACCTTCTGATCATGAAGGAAGCCGACATCATGGGCATCATCGGCTGATCAGCCGTCGTCCACCCCTTTTTATGACAACCAATGGGCAATGAGCCCGGGAGTTTTCTCTAATGGCTGCAAAAGAAATCAAGTTCGGCCGCACCGCGCGCGAAAAGATGCTGCGTGGCGTCGACATCCTCGCTGACGCGGTAAAGGTCACGCTCGGCCCGAAGGGTCGTAACGTCATCATCGACAAGTCCTTCGGCGCTCCGCGCATCACCAAGGACGGCGTATCGGTCGCCAAGGAAATCGAACTCGAAGACAAGTTCGAAAACATGGGCGCCCAGATGGTCCGCGAAGTTGCTTCGAAGACCAACGACATCGCCGGCGACGGCACCACGACTGCAACCGTTCTTGCCCAGGCGATCGTTCGCGAAGGCGCCAAGGCCGTTGCTGCCGGCATGAACCCGATGGACCTGAAGCGCGGTATCGACCTCGCCGTCACCGAAGTCGTCAAGGATCTCCAGGCCAAGGCCAAGAAGATCAACACTTCGGAAGAAGTCGCACAGGTCGGCACGATCTCGGCAAACGGCGAGCGTCAGATCGGCCTCGACATTGCTGAAGCGATGCAGAAGGTCGGCAACGAAGGCGTCATCACGGTTGAAGAAGCCAAGACCGCCGAAACCGAACTCGAAGTCGTCGAAGGCATGCAGTTCGACCGCGGCTACCTCAGCCCCTACTTCGTCACCAACCCGGAAAAGATGGTCGCTGACCTCGACGACGTCTTCGTTCTCCTCCACGAGAAGAAGCTCTCGAACCTCCAGGCCATGCTCCCGGTTCTCGAAGCTGTCGTTCAGACCGGCAAGCCGCTCCTGATCATCGCTGAAGACGTAGAAGGCGAAGCTCTTGCAACGCTCGTCGTCAACAAGCTGCGTGGCGGCCTGAAGATTGCTGCTGTCAAGGCTCCGGGCTTCGGCGATCGCCGCAAGGCCATGCTCGAAGACATCGCCATCCTGACGGGCGGCACCGTGATCTCCGAAGACCTCGGCATCAAGCTCGAAAACGTCACGCTCGACATGCTCGGCCGTGCGAAGAAGGTTTCGATCTCCAAGGAAAACACGACGATCGTCGACGGCGCCGGCCAGAAGGCCGACATCGAAGGCCGCGTTGCCCAGATCAAGGCCCAGATCGAAGAAACCACCTCCGACTACGACCGCGAAAAGCTGCAGGAACGTCTTGCCAAGCTCGCTGGCGGCGTTGCCGTGATCCGCGTTGGCGGCTCGACGGAAGTCGAAGTGAAGGAAAAGAAGGACCGCATCGACGACGCTCTCAACGCGACGCGCGCTGCTGTTCAGGAAGGCATCGTACCGGGCGGCGGCGTTGCCCTGCTGCGTTCTTCCGTCAAGATCACCGTCAAGGGTGCCAACGACGACCAGGAAGCCGGCATCAACATCGTTCGTCGCGCTCTGCAGGCTCCGGCCCGCCAGATCGCAGAGAACGCTGGTGACGAAGCTTCGATCGTTGTCGGGAAGATCCTCGACAAGGACCAGGACAACTTCGGCTACAACGCCCAGACCGGCGAATATGGCGACATGATCGCCATGGGCATCATCGACCCGGTCAAGGTCGTTCGCACCGCCCTTCAGGACGCAGCTTCGGTTGCCGGCCTCCTCGTCACGACGGAAGCCATGATCGCCGAACTGCCGAAGAAGGATGCACCTGCTGGCATGCCGGGCGGCATGGGCGGCATGGGTGGAATGGACATGATGTGATAAGGCGATAGCCTTTTCACATTAGCGATCCATCCGGATCGGAAGGGCGGCCCTCGGGTCGCCCTTTCTCGTTTTTTATCAATGCCGTTCGCGGCTGGGCGAGCCCCCCGCCAATCTCTCCGCAGAAAAAAGCCGCCGGTTGTAGTCCGGTTTCAAAAAACCGTTGAAGTCGAAAAAAAACGAACTATAACAGCGCCCCAAGTGGGCGGAGATTGATGGGAGATCGGGTAGCGAACTCAAGCGGGCGAACAATTGCCGAAGCTTTTTCGCACTAACCGAACATCCGAGACCTCTTCGAGAATATCACGAAAAGCATATAAGTATTTAATCGCAAATTGAGCCGACCTCGCCGACGAAATTACTTCGTAGGCGAGCTTCATTACTATCTCGCGACCTTTCGAGTTGAACAAACGCCCGCAATAGGTGGCGTGTACTCTTGCATTGGTGGATGGTTGGGCGGAATTTGCACAATAGGACGTGTTTCCTGGGGCGTCGAAGACGATGTCCAGGAATGCTGCTGGGGTAGACCGTGTTCAAGATCACGAGAGCAAATTCCGTTCCCCTCGGCTCTCCGGGACAGCCGCACCTCGACCTGCCACATCATGAGTTCCTGCAACAGTTCTGTGCGGCGGAAGGCTGGTCGGGCGACTTGTCCACGGGGCTGTTCCGGCTTGGCGAGAAAGCTGCCGCCATCCATGGCCTGCGCGACGGCGAATGCGGCCTGCTCAACTTCGTGCGCTGCTACGACCCAGCCGACCGCAACCACGTGCTCGAGCTTTTCGAGCAGGCGGCGACAAGCTGCTCATCCTTCTGCTTTTCGACGACGATCGCACTCGAAGAGCACGGCCAGAAACAGCCGCTGTTCTGCATCGGCGAATCCTCAGGCCTCGAACAGCGCTATTCCGGCACGATAACGGGTGTCTTCTTCTTCCCGCGCTTCCTGGTGGAAGGCGCCGGCCGGACGTTGCTGCGGCAATAGCGCAAGCCTGACCCGGCCGACAGTTCGCGCAGACAAGGCGCTCGCCATGGACGCGACCCTCGCGATGATGACGTCCGCCGATCAGGCGGCGGCCGCCTCTTCGTCGCCGCTGAACAGGAGCGTTATCGGGGCCGGCCGGCCGAGCAGATAGCCCTGTGCCTCGTCGCAGCCTTCCGCCTGCAGGATATCGAGCTGCGTCTGCGTCTCGACGCCCTCGGCAAGGACCGGCACCGACAGGCTCTGTCCGAGCGCCAGGATGGCGCGGACGATCGCCTTGGCCTGCGGGCTGCCCTCCACTTCCCACATGAAGCTCTTGTCGAGCTTGATCTTGTCGAAGGGGAAGGAGCGGAGCGTTTCAAGCGACGAGTACCCGGTGCCGAAATCGTCGATCGCGATCGTCACGCCGAGCTCCTTGATCTGACGCAGGGTCAGCAGCGCGCGCTCCTTGTCGTCGATGATCGTCGACTCCGTGATCTCAAGCTCCAACCGGTTCGGATTGAGCCCGGTCTCGGCAAGCACGTCCTGCACCAGGCTGACGATATCGCCATTGGCGAGCTGGACCGGCGACAGGTTGACCGCGATCTTGTGGTTGCTCTCCCAGCCAGCCGCCTCGCGGCAGGCTTCGCGCAGCACCCACTCGCCGATCGGCAGGATTGCACCGCACTCTTCGGCGAGTGGAATGAATTCGCTGGGCGGCACCATGCCGCGTTCGGGATGATGCCAGCGCAGGAGCACCTCGTAGCCGATGACGACGCCGGTCATCACCGACTTCTGCACCTGGTAGTGCAGAGCAAGCTGCTTCTTGTCGACGGAATCCCAGAGATCGTTGGCAAGTGCGCGCCGCTGGCGGGCAGCCTCGTCCATCGAAACCTCGTAGAAGCAGACGGTCTGGTTGAGCGCGGCCTTCGCCCGGTACATCGCAAGGTCGGCATTGTTGATCAGCGTATCGGCCGTTTCCGCATCCTGCGGGTAGATGGCGACGCCCATGCTGCCGCCGGATTTCAGCTCGAAATCGCCGAAGCGCATTTCCCCCTCGTGCAAGCTCTTCTCGATCCGCCGCAGGAAGTCGTTGAGTTCGGCCAGTTCCTCGAAGCGTTTGACCGCGGCGAACTCGTCGCCGCCGAGGCGCGCCACGAACTCGCCTTCCTGCAACAGGCCCTTCACGCGCTGGGCAATCGTCACCAGCACGAAATCGCCGGCGGCATGACCGTGCAGGTCGTTGACTTCCTTGAATTTGTTGAGGTCGATGCCGATGACGGCAACCTTGCGGTTGAACCAGGCGGCCGCATCCAGTTCCTCTTCGAGGTAGCTGCTGAACTGCAACCGGTTCGGCAGGCCCGTCAGGCTGTCGTGACGCGCAAGGAAGGTGATCTGTTCCTCGGTATCCAGGCGCTCGGTAATGTCTTCATAGGTGCTGACCCAGCCACCATCGGGCAGCGTGCGGTGCTTGGTCAGGATCGAGCGGCCGTTGGCGAGCTTCTCGACGATATCGCCACCGCCCTTGCCGACCATTTCGATCCGGTGTTTCTGATAGAGTTCCTCGGCCTTGGCTCGCGCAATTTCGGGCTCGGCGTAAATGCGGGCGAAGACGATATCGACGATCTCGCGGAAGGTCAGGCCTTTGCCGGCAAGCGTTTCGGAGAAGCCGAAGATCTCGCGGCAGCGTCGGTTCGACAGGAGCAGCCGGTCATCGCTATCGAACAGGCAGATACCCTGCGACATGTTCTCGAGCGCGACATCGAGGTTGTTGCTGACCTCAGCGATGCGATCGGCATCGGCCTTCGCCTTGGTGGTGTCCTTGACGATCTTGATGAAGCCGGCGTGCTTGCCCTGCTCGTCCAGGAACGGATCGATCACCACATGCGCCCAGAAGCGAGAGCCGTCCTTGCGATAGCGCCAACCCTCGTTCTCAAACTTGCCCTCGACCATGGCAACCTCAAGCGCGCGGCGCGGCAGGCCATCGCGCTGATCGTCGTCCGAATAGAAGCAGGCGAAATTCTTGCCGATGATTTCCTCGGCGGCATAACCCTTGTTGGCCTCGGCGCCGGCATTCCAGCTCGCCACGCGGCCATCGACGTCGAGCATGTAGATCGCGTAGTCCTTCACGCTGCGGACGAAGCGCGTGAACTCCCGTTCGGTTGCGGCGGCGGAGAGCTCGGCATGATGGGCAAAGCCGGCGGCAACCAGCACCAGGGACAGAAGGAAGAAGGCGGTTCCGGCAATGACGAAGGCGAGCAAGTGC
Source organism: Ensifer sp. 22521 (assembly GCF_052044795.1). NCBI lineage: Bacteria > Pseudomonadati > Pseudomonadota > Alphaproteobacteria > Hyphomicrobiales > Rhizobiaceae > Ensifer > Ensifer sp. 22521. Next base: position 144,440 of record NZ_JBQENM010000001.1, on the reverse strand, counting down.
GGCTGGATCATGCCTTCATAGGTCGGGGTGATGAGACCGACTTCGATCGTCACGGCGCCCATGGCGGTGAAGTGCAGCGCGACGATGCCGAGCGTCATCAGGAGCGTCGCGATGATCTTCGCCTTCAGCGGCTTGCCCATACAGGCAATCGTGCCGAGTGCGCCGATGTCGAACAGCGAGCCGAGCACGATCGACGCGACAACGAGCGTGGCGTCCCAGCGCAGGTTGCCGGGAACATCGAGGGCCGCCATGCCGAGGAAATGCATGCAGGCAACACCGGCGCCGAGCACCAGGCCGCCGGCAATCCACGCCTGCCGATCCTGCACGCAGGTCGCGATCAGCAGCGCCGTCGTGGTCAGCACGATCGCAACGGCCAACGACAGGGCCGTCAGGTCCGTCTGGTAGCCAAGGACGACCCCGGGGTCGTAGGCAAGCATGGCGATGAAGTGGGTGGCCCAGATGCCGAAGCCGCTGGCAATGCCTGCAGCCACCGCCCAGATCGTCCGCGCCTTGCCGGAAGATCCACGCGCGCGCTGCAACAGCGCCACCGCGCCGTAGCTGGACAGGAAGCATATGAGCGCCGCCAACGCGACCAGCTTCGGATTATGCTCCACCACGAGGCATGTAAGAACCTTGAACATCGCAATCGCCTAAATCAACAACCGCCGGGAAACGAGACCTTTCGCCTCCAGTTAAGCGGCCTGTGTTGACGTCAGGTGATTTAAGGAAATGATAAATCGTCGCTCCGGCCCACAGTTGCGTGGCCAAACAGTCGTTTCGTCGTTAACGAAAATTGAAATCTGACCGCCTGCAAGTTGCAGCAGGTGGAAAGCGCGGCCAGGCGTGGTCCCGCTCAGGGCTGCGATAGCAGCGCCTTGAGGTCCGATTGCGGATCGGCAATGACGGCCCGGTCGGGATTGATGCCGGTCTCGAGGAGCTTCTTGCCCGTCACATAGGCCTTGGCGTCATTGATCGCATCGACCGCCACGAAGCGTCCCTGCTTAAAGTACCAGACGGACACACTGCCCTCGCGCTGACCGGGCCTGACGATGGTTTCGTCATGACCGAGTCCAAAGCCGGCGATCTGCAGCTTGACGTCGTACTGGTCGGACCAGAACCAGGGCTTGGGTTCGTAAGGGTGCTCGCTGCCGGCGAGGATTGCCGCAACGGCCTCGGCCTGGTCGACGGCGTTCTGCACCGATTCCAGCCGGATGCGCAGGTCCTCCCAGGGAAGCACGGCACAATCGCCCATAGCGAAGATCGCCGGGTCGGCAGTTCGCCCGAAGGCATCGACGACGATGCCGCCGGCGGTTTCGAGGCCGGCATCATGCGCCAGGCGGTCATTGGCAGTGACACCGATCCCGACAATGACGACGTCGACCGGCAATCTCGACCCATCGGAAAGTTCCGCTGCGGTCACCCGGCCGCTTTCGCCGATGAGACGATTGAGCCCGGTCCCCTCGCGGATATCTACGCCGCGGGCGTGGTGAATATCGCGCACCAGGCCGGATGTCGCCGATGAGGCAACGCGCTGCAGGATGCGGTCGGCCATCTCGATGACCGTGACCTCGAGCCCGCAGGTCCGGGCGACCGCCGCCGCTTCAAGGCCGATATAACCGCCGCCGACGACCAGGGCGCGACGGCCGGGCTTCATTTCCTCGGCAAGGCGATCCGCGTCCTGGAAGTCGCGCACGACGAACACGCCGTCGAGATCACCGCCGACGGAAGCCGGCAACCGGCGCGGCGTGGCGCCGGTCGCAAAGGCGAGCACCTCGTATTCGAGCGAGGTCCCGTCGCTGAGCGTCACGCGCTTGCCGGCGCGATCAAGGCCGGTCACGATCGTCTCGAGCCGTATGTCGACATTGTGCTCGCCGTACCAGGCCTCCGGCCGATAGAGCAGCCGGTCGAGGCTCATCTCGCGCAAGAGATATTTTTTGGAAAGCGGCGGGCGCTGGTAGGGCAGGCTCGCTTCGGAGGCGACGATGGTGATCGGCCGCTCGTCCTTGAGGGCACGCAGCTTGGCAACCAGGGCAAAGGCGGCCTGACCGCCACCGACAACTACAAGCCTTCCCGACACGCTTCTCACCTGCTTCTTATTCGTCTGTACAGCAAGGCCTAGCCTTGCGCCCGAGCTTCGTCAACTCAGGCACAGGGCTGTCGTGATTGCTATTCCTTGCGCGGCACTTCCATGCCCTTTAGAGCCGCCGGGCGCGACAGGCCGCGCTCGACCCAGGCCATCACGTTCGGAAAGCTCTTGTAATCGAGGACCTCGGCTCCGCCATAGAACCTGCGCGCGCCTTCGACCCAGGGGTAGGTGGCGATGTCGGCGATCGTGTAATCATCACCCATCAGCCATTGCCGCCCCTCAAGGCGCGCTTCCAGCACACCGAGAAGGCGCTTCGCTTCGTCACGGTAACGCTCGACGGGATAGGAATTGTTGGCGACCTTATCGGCAGCGAACTTGAAGAAATGACCGAACTGACCGAGCATCGGGCCAATGCCACCCATCTGGAACATCACCCAGCAGATGGTCTCGTAGCGACCGGCCGCATCGGCCGGCAGCAGTTTTCCGGTCTTTTCCGCCAGATAGATCAGGATCGCGCCGGATTCGAACAGGCCGATCGGCTTGCCGTCCGGGCCATTGGGATCGATGATCGCCGGAATGCGGCCATTCGGATTGAGCGAGACGAACTCCGGCGATTTCTGCTCGTTGGCATCGAAGGCAACCCGGTGAGGCTCGTAGGCGAGACCCAGCTCTTCGAGCGCGATCGAGACCTTCACGCCATTCGGCGTCGGCAGCGAATAGAGTTGGATAATATCGGGGTTTTTCGCCGGCCAGCGCTTGGTGATCGGAAAGGCGGAAAGATCGGCCATGAAGGTCTCCTGGAAACGAAGCGGCAAGGGCGCCGTCTGCACGCCTTACATAGGAGCGGAGGGCGCGCTTTGTGAGGGCCCTACTTTAATTTTTGCAGTCCACGGGGCCAGCGAGATAGCCGTAGGCTCCGCCCTGCCCCGTTCGCAGCGTCAAAGCACGCCGCGAACCGCCGCAATAACCCGTGCCACGACCGGATCGCCGGCATGCGCCGATTTACGCGCCCGCACCAGGCAGGCCTCGGAACGCAGGATCACGCCGTCCGTCAGGATCTTCAGATGGTTCGCCTTCAGCGTCGAGCCGGTCGAGGTGATATCGACGATGATGTCGGCCGAGCCGGACGCCGGCGCGCCTTCGGTCGCACCGAGGCTTTCGACGATGCGATAGAGCTGGATGCCGTGGCTTCCCGAGAAATGGTTCTGCGTCAGTCGCCAGTACTTGGTCGCGATCGCCAGGCGGCGGCCATGGCGGGCACGGAAGTCGGCGGCAACGTCGCCGAGATCGGCCATGGTGTCGACGTCGTACCAAATCTCCGGCACTGCGACGACGACATCGGCATGACCGAAGCCGAGACGGGCGCAGAACTCGACGCGGGCATCGGCATTGGCGAGCCCCTCGCGCACCAGGTCTTCGCCGGTGACGCCGAAATCGATCGAGCCATTGCCAAGTTCGCGGGAAATCTCGGAGGCCGACAGGAACGCGATCTCCACATCATCAGAACCTTCGACCCGGCCGCGATAGGAGCGATCGTTGCCGACGGCGACGATCTTCATTCCGGCCCGCTCAAAGATCGCCGAGGCGTCATCCTTCATCCGCCCCTTGGACGGCAGCGCGATGGTGATGGTCATTGAACGCCTCCCTGGGAGGTAATCGCCTTTTCGATGCGGTCGAGCCAGAGCGAGAAACCGACAGCGGGAATGTGTTCGCGGGCGCCGAGCAGCGTCAGCAGCCGGTCAAAGCGACCTCCGCCGGCCAGAACTGCCTGAATGCCGGCGACTTCGACCTCGAAGACGAGGCCTGTGTAATAGTCGAGCGGACGACCGAAGGCCGCGCGGTAGCGGATCGCGCCGATGTCGGCACCGGCCGCGGAAAGTGCTGCGACACGGGCATCGAAGCGGGCGAGCGCCTCATCGAGCTTGAGGCCGGACTTCTGCGCGAAGGCGAAGAGTGCCGCCGGAGCATCGGCGAGCGGAACGTCGAGCGCCAGGAACGCGCCAACCTGGTCCAGCGTCTTGCGATCGAGCTGCGTGTTCGCCAGCTCCATCTTTTCCTTCAGCCGCCGGGCGATGTCCTGCGGCGAGCGGCTGGCATTGGTGGAGTAGCCGGTCGATTCCATCGTTTCGGCGATATGGGCGATGAGGCGGGCTTCATCCTCAAGCAATCCGTCCATCGACAGGCGCACGACCTCGGGACCGAAGACACCGACCGTCCGCGGATGAGCGAGTTCGGTGAGCAGCTTCTGCAGGTGCTTCTGGTCGCCAAAGGCATGGATCAGCCGCTTCTGCCAGCCGACCGGCAGGCCGCAGGCGCCGACGACGGCTTCGAACACCGCCTGGTCACCGAGCGTCACGTTGAGACCCCGGCCCGGCAAGCGGTTGGCAACGACACGCATCGCGTCACCGACAATGCGTGCATCGGCTGTGGCGATATCCGTATCGCCGAGATCCTCGATGCCGGCCTGGTAAAATTCGTTGCCGCCCTCGCGGCGCTGGCGGAAGACCTCGCCGAGATAGGCGTAGCGCTTCGGCGTGCCGGTCACCGTCTCGATGTGGCGGAGGCAAACGGGAATGGTGAATTCCGGGCGCAGGCAGAGGCTTTCGCCGGTCTCGCTCTCGGTCATGAAGATACGGCGGCGCAGATCCTCGCCAGCCATGGCGAGGAAGGGTTCGGCCGGCTGGATCACCGGTGTGTCGACACGCAGCGTGCCAAGGCTTTCAAAGTCGGCAAGCAGATCGTCGGCGAAGGCAGGCAGATTGATGAGGGCCATGACCGTCAGCCCCTTGCCCGATCCTCGGCCTGCGCCGCCAGCATCTCGCGTACCTTTTTGACCAGCTCGGCGGTCGGAACGGAAACCTGGGCCACGCGCGCCTCGCGCCAGGCCGCATTGTCCTCGATCTCGCCCGACAGGCGCTTGCCCTCGATCAGATCCTTGATCTGCACGACACCGGCGGCGCGTTCGTCGCCACCCTGGATGATCGCCAGCGGCGAGCCGCGGCGGTCGGCATATTTCAGCTGATCGCCAAAATTCTTCTTGTTGCCCTGGTACATCTCAGCGCGGATGCCGGCGTGGCGCAGCTGCTGCACGAAACGCTGGTAGTGTCCCATGCTTTCGATGTCGCGGTCCATGACACAGACGACGACCGGGGCGAGCACTTCCGACGCGCCGAGCTTGCCGAGGTTCTTCAGCGCCGTCATCAGACGGGAAACGCCGATCGAGAAACCGGTGGCCGGCACCGGTTGGCCCATGAAGCGCGACACGAGGCCATCATAGCGGCCGCCGCCGCCAACCGAACCGAAGACGACCTTCTCGCCCTTCTCGTTGGTGACGGCAAACTGCAGCTCGGCCTCGAAGACTGGGCCGGTGTAGTATTCAAGACCGCGCACGACCGAGGGGTCGATCTTGATACGATCGGCCTCGTAGCCGACGCTCAGAACCAGACTGCGGATCGTGTTCAGTTCTTCGACGCCTTCGCCGCCCTTCGACGTTCCCGCAACGAGGGCCGCGAGCTCGGCAGCGCTTTCGGCATAGTCCTTGATGCCGACGAAGAAGAGCACCTTGTCGATCTGCTCGGCACTCAGGCCGGCGCCCTTGGTGAAGTCGCCGCTCTCATCCTTGCGGCCTTCGCCGAGCAGGAGCCGCACGCCTTCGGTGCCGAACTTGTCAAGCTTGTCGATGGCGCGCAGCACCGTCAGGCGCGCGTTCGCCTTGTCGTCACCGCCGAGACCGATCGCCTCCATGACGCCGTCGAGCACCTTGCGGTTATTGACGCGGATCACGTAGTCGCCGCGCGCGATGCCGAGGGCTTCCATGGTGTCGGCCATCATCATGCACATTTCGGCATCCGCCTGGACGCCGGCGGCACCGACGGTATCGGCGTCGAACTGCATGAACTGGCGGAAGCGGCCCGGACCCGGCTTTTCGTTGCGGAAGACGTAGCCGGCGCGATAGGTGCGGAACGGCAGCTGGATCTCGTTGAAATTCTCGGCAACGTGACGGGCGAGCGGCGCCGTCAGGTCGTAGCGCAGCGACATCCACTGGTCGTCGTCGTCCGTCAGCGAGAAGACGCCTTCGTTCGGCCGGTCGCTGTCCGGCAGGAACTTGCCGAGCGCATCGGTATATTCGAACAGCGGCGTTTCGACCGGATCGAAACCATAATGCTCGTAGACAGCCCGGATCTTGCCGATCATTTCGTCGGTCGCACGGATATCGGCGGCGGAGCGATCGACAAAGCCGCGCGGCAGGCGCGCCTTGAGCTTCTGCGGTTTCTTCTGTTTCTCGGTCATGGGAGCATTCCGGACTGTCAGCGTGTTGGCTGCTTTCCCTATCGGATCAAGTGGGGGGCGGCAAGGGTTTGCACCGCGCAAAGCGCGCGTTGCGCCGGTCGTAGCAAGCGATGCGGGTTACTCGGCGCGAGACGAAGCTGGAGCCGGCTGTCTCGACCTATCGATCGGATCGGGTTGACCTCAACCATAAGGCGCATTAAATCGCCAACAATCACTAAAAGTTTATCACCCGATCGATCGCCGACGTTTCGATCATGAAGATCATCGGCTAATTTCGGTCCGGAGCATTTACCCGCAGGTCATTCCGGATGCAATGAGAGCATCGGACCCAATACCCCAACGGCAAAATGGAACGGCGAACCATTTCATCGGGAATGGCGGATTTCTGCGGAGACGTCTCGCGGTCGGCGCGAAGAGAGGGATGGGCATCATGTTGAGATTCATGACACCTGGCTGCGGGGCGATCCGGCCCGGACATCTGGGCGCACATCACAATTGGATGCGGGGCCTCGACGAGGGGACCTACCTCATCGAAGCCTGGCGCTGCGATCTCGCGACCGGCATTTTCCAGCTCGGCCAAAATACCGCCGCCTTGCTCGGCATCTCCGCTCCTTCCTGCGGCATCATCGATCTGGTTCGCGCCTATGACCGCAAGGATCGCCCAACCGTGCTCAACATACTCGAACAGGCGACCGCCTCGTCATCCTCGTTCTGCTTTACCGCCATGGTGCGCGCGCCGACATCGCAAGCGGCGCAGCTTATCTGCGTCGGTCGGTCCGTGCTCGATACGCCAACCGGCGAGGAACTGCTGCAAGGCGTCTTCGCCTTTCCGCGCGAGCGCGTGATGCTCTGCGCTTGAGCGCAAAGCTTGAAACCGCGGACACTTTTCCCTGGGTTGAAGCAGCTCTATGAAGAGCCTCGCTGGCGCTCCCTCACCGGGAAACGCCCATCGCCAAGCTGACGACGGGCGCATCAATCAGGCCACGCGAGCCCTGGGTCTTGCGAGCTTGCCACGCAGTTCCTCGACAACCACGCGGCAATGGCAGCCTTCGATGTGATCGTTGACGAGGCCCATGGCCTGCATGAAGGCGTAGATCGTCGTCGGGCCGACGAAGGTCCAGCCGCGCTTCTTCAGGTCCTTGGAAATCCGCGTCGAGGTCGGGGTCGTAGGATTGGCAACGATCGCCTCGTAGGTCACCTGTTTCGGGCGCTCTTCCGCGGCGGGTTCATAGGACCAGAAATAGCCCGCGAGCGAACCGAACTCCTGCCTGAGCTCCTGGGCGCGGCGCGCATTGTTGATGGTCGAGACAATCTTGCCGCGGTGGCGCACGATGCCCGTGTCTGCCAGGCAGCGCTCGATATCCGTCTCATCGAATGTCGCGACCTTATCGAAATCGAAACCGGAAAAGGCCGCGCGGAACGCCTCGCGCTTGCGCAGGATCGTCAGCCATGACAGGCCGGACTGGAACCCTTCGAGGCAGATCTTCTCGAACAGGCGGCGATCGTCGGTGACCGGACGGCCCCATTCGTCGTCATGATAGCGACGGTAGTCGTCGAGATTGCCCTGCCAGGCGCAGCGCTGAAGTCCGTCCTCGCCGATCACTATGCCCTTGACCGTCATCGCTTTCCTCGCTCCATCCCGTTCATTTCCCTGCCTTTACCATTTGCAAACCAGATTCCTAAAGCGGCGGATAACCCTACCCAAAGCTTTATCGGCGCCTTCGCCTTTTAATGAAGCGCCGTTTACCATTCGGTGGCCCCCCGGTGACACGATCGCGCCATTGCCAAGGCGCATACCCCCCGCTCGAGCGTCCGGTTCTTCGGCTGTCTGCGCCCCCTTGATGAATTTCGGCGAAAGGTAGCGAGTCCGTCCGATGTTGAAAAAATCCCTTCTTTTAGCAGTCTCCCTGCTGACCCTCGTCGCCGCTCCCGCCGTGGCGCAGGATCGGTATCAGAACCGGCCTCCGGTGGTCGTCAGCCCCGACCTCACCGCCCCCTGGGTAATGCAGCTCGGCGGGCAGCAGGCCCGCACGCGGCAGGTCATCTACCGGCAGCAGATTCCGGCAGCCACCCGAAAACAGTATTATCAGGGACAGGTCGCACAGCCGCAGGTCAAGCGCCGCACCATCAACCCGCTGATCCAGCCGGCCAACGCCATGCGCGCCCAGCGGCCGGTCAAGTCGAAATTCGACCCGCAATACCTGCCGCAGACGGTCGCCTATGAGAGCAAGGAAAAGCCGGGCACGATCGTCATCGATACGAACAACCGCTTTCTCTATCTGGTGACTGGCAACGGCGAGGCACGGCGCTATGGCGTCGGCGTCGGCAAGCCGGGGTTCGAATGGGCAGGCGCCCACAAGGTCACCCGCAAGGCGGAGTGGCCGAGCTGGACGCCGCCGCAGGAGATGATCAGCCGCGAGGCCTCCAAGGGCCACTACCTGCCGGCGCGCATGGACGGCGGCCCGGAAAACCCGCTTGGCGCGCGCGCCATGTATCTCGGCTCGACGCTCTATCGAATCCACGGCACCAATGCGCCCTGGACGATTGGCTATGCCGTTTCCTCCGGCTGCATCCGCATGCGCAATGAAGACGTCGTCGACCTTTACGAGCACGTGAAGGTGGGCACGAAGGTTATCGTCATATAATTGGAGCATAGCATAGAATATTCCCTCCCCCTCGCACGTTTTGCTATTGCCTATGCGTGATTTTCAGGCAACAGCAGCATGAACAGATATAAGTTCGGCGGTCCGCCGGCTGTATGGCAGGCTTGAACTTCGGCGCATTTTGCTTAGCCTGCCTGCAACGAGGGTTAGAGGGAATCGTATATGAAGCGTCATGCCAGCAAAGTGGTCGCGATCGCCATCGCGACCAGCACTATTCTTGTCGCCGCCAGCGCCTCGGCTTTCACGCCGACGCCGGCGACAGGCTCCAAGGTCAAATCATCAGACGTTGTACTCGTGGCCACGCCGAAGAAGCCGGCAAAACAATACTGGCGCACCAAGGTTCGCTTCCGCACCGACGAAGCCCCCGGCACGATCATCGTCGATACCAACAACAAGTACCTTTACTACATCGACGGCCCGAACCGCGCGACGCGCTACGGCATCGGTGTCGGCCGCGACGGCTTCGGCTGGTCGGGTGTCGTGAAGGTTGGCCGCAAGGCCGAATGGCCGACCTGGACACCGCCGGCGGAGATGCGCCAGCGCGAGGCTGCCAAGGGCCGCATCCTGCCGGTCACCCAGGAAGGCGGCATCGACAACCCGCTCGGCGCCCGCGCCATGTATCTCTACAAGGGCGGCCGCGACACGATCTTCCGGATCCATGGCACCAACCAGCCCTGGACCATCGGCCAGAACATGTCATCCGGATGCATCCGCATGATGAACGACGACGTGGAACACCTCTACGATCGCGCCGACATCGGCACCAAGGTCATCGTCATCGGCCCCGGCAGCAAAGCCGGCGACACCTATTTCGACGATCGCGGCGTCGACATCTTCCGCCAGATCTTCGGCGGCTGACGGTCATCGACCATGCACAGTTTGAAAGGCCGGTTCCTCACGGAGCCGGCCTTTTGCCTGTCCATCAGAGCCCCTTGGGCTTTGCTCCACCATAGGCCCAGTCGAGCAGTTCGACCGTATGCAGGATGGGGATCGCAGTGCCGCTGGCGATCTGGGTAATGCAGCCGATATTGCCGGTCGCGATCGCATCCGGCTTCGTCGCCTCGATGTTCTTGACCTTGCGCGCCTTCAGTTTCGCCGAGATTTCCGGCTGCAGGATGTTGTAGGTGCCGGCCGAACCGCAGCAGAGGTGGCCTTCGGCCGGATCGCGGACGACGAAGCCAGCACGCTTCAAAAGCTGCTTCGGCGCCACGGTGATCTTCTGGCCATGCTGCATGGAGCAGGCGGAATGATAGGCAAGCGTCATGCCCCTCGCATCCTGTTCCGGCAGGTCTAGCGTAGACAGGTACTCGGTGATGTCTTTTGCCAGCGCCGAGACACGTGCCGCCTTTTCTGCATACTCAGGATCGAGCCGCAGCATGTGGCCGTAGTCCTTGATCGTCGTTCCGCAGCCCGAAGCGGTGATGACGATGGCATCGAGCCCGCCCTCGTCTGCGACCTTCAGCCAGGCGTCGACGTTGCGGCGCGCCGCCTCAAGCGCCTGGTTCTCGCGGCCCATGTGGTGCACCAGGGCGCCGCAACAGCCTTCGCCGGCCGAAACAACCACCTCGACACCAAAGCGCGTCAAAAGACGGATCGTCGCCTCGTTGATCTCCGGCTTCAGCACCGGCTGCGCGCATCCGGACAGGAGCGCGACACGACCGACACGTTTTCCCTGCGCCGTGTGGACGCCGGGCATGGCGGAAGTGGAGGGCTGCGGCACGGCGCTTGGCGCGAGATCGAGCATGACGCCGAAGGTCTTCAGCAACGGCATGCGCTTCATCATCCCTGCGAAGGGCCGGGCAAGGCCGACCGCCTTCAGCGACAGGCGGAAGCGCGCGGGATAGGGCAGCACCGCCGCCAGCACGGAACGCGCCAATCTATCCCTAAACGGGCGCCGATAGGTGTTTTCGATGTGGACGCGCGCATGGTCGACAAGATGCATGTAGTCGACGCCGGAGGGACAGGTGGTTGCGCAGGCGAGACAGGAGAGACAGCGGTCAATGTGGGTGACCGTTTCCTTGTCGGCCGCCCTGCCGTTTTCCAGCATGTCCTTGATGAGATAGATGCGCCCGCGCGGACTATCGAGTTCGTCGCCGAGCGTCACATAGGTCGGACAGGTGGCGGTGCAGAAGCCGCAGTGCACGCATTTGCGCAGGATGGCCTCGGATTCGGCCACATGCGGGTCGGCAAGCTGCGCGGGGGTAAAATTGGTCTGCAAACGCGAACTCCACTTTCCGGTTCCGCGGTAACGGGCACTTGCGACGTGCTTCGGTCACCGCGGCATTCTCATTTCAGCATCCTTCGACCGGACCCGGTTTCAGGGTTTGCGCCGTGGTCTACACCATCCAGCTTTCGGGATTGGTGATCGGCTCCTGGCGCGCGGCCCGTTGCAGGCCGACGACGCAGCGCACGACGATCCAGACGGCGGTGGCGATGAAACCGAGAACGCCGATCAACAGCACCGTCAGCAGCAACGATATTACGCCGAACAACAGGGCGATCCAAAAGGTCCGGATCGCCCATTCATAGTGCGTCTGGACCCACGGCGCACCCTTGCCGCGATTGAGATAGGCCATCACCACGCCGATGATCGGAGTGATCCCCACCGCAAAGCCCACGAGATAAAGGACATAGATCACCTGGACATTGATCTTGCCCGGCTCCAGCCAGCGATCAGTCTCGCGGGAAAACGGTGTCTGCGGACCATTATCGCTCATCAACTCCTCCCATGTTCCACCGCCGTCGCCTCAGGAGACCGCAGCCATGCGGCCCGGATTGAAGATCCGGTGCGGATCGAACTTCGCGCGGACGCGCTCGCTCAATTGTGCCACGGCCAAGGGTTGTGGTTCAAACGATGGAATGGCGGCACGATAGCCTTCTTCGGCCTTGACGAGGGTCGCGTGGCCGCCACCGAGAACCTTGATATAACGACGCACGAGTTCCGCTTCGGGGTCGGCCTCCATGCGCAGCCAGACGAGACCGCCCTGCCAGTCATAGAAGGCATCGACGCCGGTCTGCAGCCTGAGCGCCGCCACCAATTGATGGCCGAGCGATGGAGCGACGGAGACGCGCCAGAGCGGCTTCCTGGTGCCGTCGGCATAGGGTTTGACGTCGCGGATCTCGGCCCAGAGCCTCGATGTCCTGATAGCATCGAGCCGGGTCACCGCGCCGAAGCGACCGACCGCATTCGTCAGTTTTTCAGCCCGGAGCGCAACCGATGCCTCCAGTCCTTCGAGCCGCAGTACCGTCGCGGCGCCGTCCGGAAGCCCGCCATCCAGGAACCGCCCGCGCACGCTTTCCGGTAGATGGGCAGCACCCGAAACTTCCACCGTCTGCGCCATCGCCTCGGCCATGATCGCCGCGGCTTCGGCATCGTTGAGCCCGGAGACCACAATGGTCTCGGACGCTGGCGGCAGCGGCAGGACGCGGAAGGTGACTTCGGTGAGGATGCCGAGCGTGCCGTGCGAGCCGGCCAAAAGCTTGACAAGATCCAGGCCGGTGACGTTCTTCATCACCCGTCCGCCGGCCTTGATTGCCTCCCCCTCACCGTTGACGAAGCGAACGCCGAGCAGGCTGTCGCGGGCGGCACCGGCGACATAGCGCCGGGGGCCGGAGGCGTTGGCGGCGAAGACCCCGCCGATCGTCGGCTCGCCCGACGAGGCGAAAATCGGCCGATGGTCCATCGGTTCGAAGGCAAGCATCTGCCGGTTCTCGGCCAGTGCTTCTTCGATCGCGCGCAGCGGCGTCCCCGCAAGCGCGGTGATCGTCATTTCGGCCGGATTGTAGCTGACGATGCCGGACAAGCGGCGCGTCGACAGTACCCGGTCGGCACGCACGGGATTGCCAAGACCCGAGCGCGTGTTGCCGCCGATCAACGCGAGCGAAGCCCTATCGGCCGCCATCGCGCGAACGACGGTCGCAATCCCCTCTTCGCTTGCCGGTTCGAAATGCACGATCATGCGGCGGGACGCCCTTCGAGCGGGAAGACCTTGGACGGGTTCAGGATCCATTGCGGATCGAAGGCGGCCCGTGCCGCCATCTGCTGGTCGAGGTCGATCCGGTTGTACTGGTGTAGCATGAGGTCCCGCTTTTCGATGCCGACGCCGTGCTCGCCCGTCAGGCAACCGCCGGCGTCAACACAGAGCTTGAGGATATCGTTGCCGGCGGCTTCGGCGCGCGCCGCATCCTCCGGGTCGTTGATGTTGTAGAGGATCAGCGGATGCATGTTGCCGTCGCCGGCGTGGAAGACATTGGCGACGCGCAGGCCGTAGCTCGCAACGATCTCACCGGTGCGACGCAGCACATGCGAAAGCTGGCTGAGCGGCACCGTACCGTCCATGCAGATATAATCGGCGATGCGGCCGGTGGCGCCGAAGGCGGATTTCCGGCCTTTCCAGATCGCAGCCGCTTCCATGGCCGACTGGCACTCTTTGATCGTCGCCACCCCATGACGGCGCGCGACCGCAACGATACCGGCAAGCGTCGCATCCATTTCCGGCTCGGAGCCTTCGACTTCGACGATCAACAGCGCTTCGACATCGAGCGGATAGCCGGCATGGGCGAAGGCTTCGCAGATCTCGATCGCCGGCTTGTCCATGAACTCGATCGCGACGGGGATGATACCGGAGCCGATGACATCGGCGACGCAAGCGCCGGCCGCTTCGGAAGAGGCAAAGCCGAAGAGCACGGGACGGGCACCCTCCGGCTTGGCGATCAACCGCACCGTCGCTTCGGTGACGATGCCGAGCTGCCCCTCGGAACCGCAGACGAGGCCGAGCAGATCGTAGCCCACCGAATCCAGCGCCTTGCCGCCGAGCTCGATAACCGTGCCATCGAACAGCACCATCTTCACGCCGAGCAGATTGTTGGTGGTAACGCCATATTTCAGGCAATGGGCGCCGCCGGAATTCATGCCGATGTTACCGCCGATCGTGCAGGCAAGCTGCGAACTCGGGTCCGGCGCATAGAAGAAACCGTCGGCGGAAACCGCCTCGGAAATATTGAGATTGGTGACGCCTGCCTGAACCGTCGCGGCGCGATTGAAGAGGTCGATATCGAGTATGCGCGACATCTTCGAAAGGCCGATGACGACCGCATCCTCCTGCGGGATGGCACCGCCCGAAAGCGAGGTTCCGGCGCCGCGCGGCACGACCGGGATGCCATAGCGGCTGCAATATTTGAGAAGGGCTGCGACCTGCTCGGTCGTCTCCGGCAGCGCGACGGCAAGCGGCATGCGACGATAGGCGATAAAGGCATCTGTCTCGAAGGGCTTCAGCCCGCGCTCGTCGCTGATCAGGCAGCCCTCGGGCAACAGGTCGGCGAGGTCGGCGACGATCTCGCGGCGCCGGGCGATAACAGCCTGTTTCGGTTGCAGAAAACCGATCGTCTCCGCCATCAGTTTCTCCCGCCGCATGTAAATTGGTCTATTTTCTTTACCACTAGGCTAGAGTCCCTGCAAATGCTATTGAGCTTTTCCGTTTTGGAAACAATGGCAACGATTGATGACGAATTTAGGCGATCTTGAGATTTTTGCACGGGTCGTTTCCACCGGCAGTATGTCGGCAGCGGGGCGGGCGCTGGGGTTTTCCCCAGCTGTGATCTCCAAGCGCATCAAGAGGCTCGAAGATCGCCTCGGAACGCGGCTTCTGCAGCGCACGACACGCCAGATCTCTCTGACCGAAGCCGGCCAGGGGTTCTACGATCGCGTACTCGGCATTCTCTCGGGCATCGAGGAGGCCGAGGCCTATGCCTCCGGACGCTCGTCGCATGCGCTCGGCGTGCTCAGAATCTCAGCGCCAACTTCCTTCGGCCGGATGCACATCGCGCCGCATCTGACGAAGTTCATGAAGGACCATCCGGACCTGAAACTGCACATCGTGCTGACGGACGAATTCACGGATATCGTCGCGGAAGGCTTCGACATGGCGGTCAGGATCGGCGAATTGGTAGACTCATCCCTGGTGGCAAGGAAGCTTGCGCCGGTGCGGCGGCTTCTCTGCGCCTCGCCGGAATACATCGCCCGCAATGGCGAACCGAAGGAGATCGGCGACCTCGCAGACCATCTCTGCCTGCCGGCGCACAACAACGACAACTGGAAGCTCGAAGGGCCGGAAGGCGCGCTGGTCTGGCACCCGGAGGGGCCGCTCGTGACCAATTCCTCCGAGATCGTGCGCGCCGCCGTCATCGCCGGCGCGGGCATTGCGCTGCGCTCCACCTGGGACATCGGCCCGGAATTGCGCAGCGGCCAGCTGGTACAGGTGCTGCCGCAATGGGAGGGTTCGAAGCAACTGACGCTCTCGGCCGTTTACCCGAGCCGGCAGTTCCTGCCGGCCAAGGTGCGCCTTTTCATCGACTACCTGGCCGGGCTTTACGGGCCGATCCCCTACTGGGAGCAGTAGTTTTGTTTCTGGCAACTCCGGACGCAAAACCGCTGCACACTTTGCTGGAATTGCCTGTTTCTCGCAATTCCGGACGTATGACCGCTGCACACTTTTGCTGGAATTGCTTGTTTCTCGCAATTCCCGACGCAAAACGCTGCACACTTTTGCTGGAATTGCTTACTTGTGCTCACCTTCCTCGTGATGGCGGCGGATGCGGCGCACGATCAGCCAGACGCCGGCAACGGCGAAGGGAACGGCAAGGCCAGTCAAGAGGCCCGGATCGATCGGCAGCTCGTGGCTGACTGCCTTGGCGAGATAGCCGAACAGGCCAACGACGTAGTAGGAAATGGCGGCGACCGACAGGCCTTCGACGGTCTGCTGCAGGCGTAGCTGCAGCTTGGCGCGCCGGTCCATCGAGTTCAAAAGCGCGCTGTTCTGCCGTTCGAGCTCGACATCGACCCAGCTTCTGAGAAGAGCGGTCGCGCGGGCGAGCTTCCGCGACAGGTTGGCCTGGCGCTCCTCGACCGACTGGCAGGTGCGCATCGCCGGCGCGAGGCGTCGTTCGAGGAAGGTGCCGATGGTCTCGTAGCCCGGAAGCGGCGTCTCGGAGAGCGTGCGAATGCGCTCCTGCACGATGCCGTAATAGGCGCGGCTGGCGCCGAAGCGATAGAGGCTGAGCGCGGCACCCGCCTCGAGGTCGGCGGCAAGCCGGGTGATCTCGGCCAGCATGTCGTCGGCCTCCTCGCGCACATTTTCCTTCATACGCTGGGTGATTCCGGTCAAGCCATCCTCGGTCCGGCGGATCTCCGGCGACAGCGACTGGGCGAGCGGCAGGCCCATCATCGCCAGTGTCCGGTAGGTCTCGATATCGAGCAGGCGCTGAATGAGCGCGCCGGTGCCCGCCTCGGTCATGCCACGGTCGATGACCAGTATCTGCGTCAGGCCGTCGCCGTTCTGGCGGAAGTCGGTGACGATTACCGCCTGGCCGTTCTTGGTTTCGCTGTAGCAGAGGCTCGTCGGATCGAAGAGCCCGATCGCGTCACGGGTTTCGGGCGTGTCCGGCCGGATCTCCAGGCGGATGCCCGAGATCAGCGAGCCCGGCGGCGAAAAGCCGTCGCCGAAGGGATGGATCGGCACCTCGCCGCCGAACTGCTCCGGCGGCGGCGCATCCCAGAAGTAGGTGGAGAACTCGGTGTGACGCTCCCAACGCAACGTGCCCTGCCCCCAGGGCATTGCATGATGGTTCGCGTCCCGCCCCGGCGGTGCGATGCCGCGTGCGCGCGACAGCTCCGACAACACGGCATGATCGACGATCGAGCCGCCATCCGTCAGGAAGGCGAGCTGAAAGATCACCCGCGGCGTGGTGACCAGCGCATAGGGGCGCGAATGAACCTCGCCCAAGGCCAAGGCGCGCATCGGCGCCACCGGAAATGCAAAACTACCCTTTGCCATGAAGCGCTCTTGTCCCCCTCACGCGTTCATCACGACTCTCTTATCAATCGAACGAGCAAAAGAAAAAGGACGCATTGCCGCAGTTTGACTTTTGTCAGCCGCACAAAGTGGACAAGCAAATTGACCACTTGCCGCCGGCTGCCTAGATTGCGGCGCAGAGCGGTGCGAGCAACCTAGGCGCGGATTTCCGTCCCCTCCCGCTCTAACCTATGAGAATCATGATCAATTTTGGGCCGAAAAGACCGAAATTCATCGTGATCCGGGAGACCAAGACGTGACCGACGACCAGATCGACCTCTTCGCCCGCATCAGCCACAGCCGCACGGCGGACGAAGTCGTGCATCAGATCGAGCTCCTGATCCTCGAAGGCGTGCTGCGCGACGGCGATCGTTTACCGGGCGAAAGGGAGCTTTCCAAACGCTTCGACGTATCGAGGCCGATCCTGCGCGAGGCGCTCAAGGAACTCGAAGGACGCGGCCTGGTCGAAAGCCACCATGGCGGCGGCACCTTCGTCGCCGATGTCGTAGGGAAGATTTTCTCCAGGCCGCTGATCGACCTGATTGCCCGTCATCACAAGGCGACCCAGGATTATCTCGAATACCGGCGCGAGCTGGAGGGCCTGACCGCAGAACTGGCCGCCACCCGCGCCACGGATTTCGACCGGGACATCCTGACCAGGATCATCGAGCGCATGCGTACAGCGCACGCCGCCGGCGACTTCGAGGCGGAGCTCGAGGCCGATATCGAGCTGCACCAGGCAATCGGTGAGAGCGCCCACAACATCATCCTGATGCATACGCTGCGCGCCTGTTATCGGCTGCTTCAGCAGGGCATCTTCTTTCACCGCAACTCGGTTTTCGATGCACCGGGCGCGCGCGATCGGCTGCTTGGCCAGCACGAGGCGATCTACGACGCGATCATGGCGAGGGATCCGGCGAAAGCAAAGGCCGCGTCGCAGAACCATATCGACTTCGTTGCCGCCGCAACCCGCGAGGCGGAGCGCACCGGCGAATGGAACCGTATCGCCCGCCTGCGCTTGCAGCAGCGCGACCGCGCGAACTGACGGAGCAGGCCTACGCCCACTTGCCCGCGATTGGCAAACCGACGCGGAAACACCATATTCTGTCGTATCTGAACCACAGTTCAGCGGAAAGCTGACTGCATATCCGGCTGCCCAATTGCCGTAACATTTACACGCAACAGGACGCTGCCATACTCGCTTTGACAGAAAACAAGAACACTGATTCGCTGAGAGGAGCGCTGACGACCTTGAACTTCTTGAACAGACTCACATCCGATGTCCAATTGATGCTGCGCCGCCCGGCGCGCATGCAATATGCCGCGCTCTGCTATCGGATCCGCAAGAAGACCAAGGCCCTCGAAATCCTCATGATCACCAGCCGTGACACCGGCCGCTGGGTCATTCCCAAGGGATGGCCGATGCAGGGCAAGCGCGCCCACGAGGTGGCCGAGCGGGAGGCCTATGAAGAGGCCGGCGTCAAAGGGCATGTGCAGAAGTCGACGATCGGATACTATCTTTACCAGAAGCGCATGGACCATGGCCTGAAGATCTCGGTCAAGGTGCAGGTTCATGCCCTCGAAGTCGACGACCTCTGCAAGCACTTCCCCGAGGAAGGCCGCAGGCAGCTCGAATGGGTCGACTACAAGGAGGCTGCTTCACGGGTGGCAGAGCCGTCGCTGAAGGACCTCATTCTCGCCTTCGGCGAACGCATGGCAGCACCGTCTGCGCCGATGCCGAAGGCTGCGATCGGCTAGCCTTCGAGATGATCCTCAGGGGCATCCAATGCCCTGAATACGGGTTCCCGGCGCGCGCAACGCCAATGTCCATCAAATCCACTTGAAAGCGTGTTGCAGTGGCCTTAGTGGCCATTGTGACAATGGAGTTCCAGGCAGTGGCACAGCCGCGCTTACGCCTCGCAAAACAGACGCTCGACAAAGACCTCGACAAGCTCAGTCTTGCCGAAGAGGCGTCGCAGCATGTCCGCCGCAGCCTGGCGGCGCCGGCGCTCGCCGGCCTATTTCTGCTGCTCAGCATGGCCTTTGCCGCGAGTTTCGTGACCCATTCCGCGAGCGCGCCGATCATCATCGCCGCGGCAGCGATCGCCGGCTACATGGCCATGAACATCGGCGCCAACGACGTGACCAACAACGTTGGTGCGGCCGTCGGCGCCAAAGCGATGTCGATGGCGACGGCGCTCATCATCGCTGCCATCTTCGAGATCGCCGGCGCGATGCTTGCCGGGCGCGAGGTCGCGCTGACGATCGAAGCAGGCATCGTCTACGGCGAAGATGTGCTCGGCCCGCAAGCGATCATCTGGATCATGATGTCGGCACTCGCTTCGGCTGCGGCCTGGATCAATATCGCCACCTATTCAGGGGCGCCTGTATCCACCACACACTCGATCATCGGCGGCATCGTCGGCGCCGGCATTGCCGCGGCCGGTTTTTCCAGCGTCCAATGGTGGTCGCTTGCCGGCATCACTTTGAGCTGGTCGGTCTCGCCGCTTCTCGGCGGCGCAATTGCCGCCGCATTCCTCGCCTTCCTCAAGGAATTCATCATCTACCGCGAGGACAAGATCGCTGCCGCAAGGCGATGGATGCCGGTCATTCTCAGTGTCACCGCGGGCTGCTTCACCGCATACCTCGCGGAGATTGCCCTAGTTCAGGTTGCGGCAATCTCTTTGCCAACAGGACTCAGCCTGGGCGTCATCATCGGTACTGCCGTCTATTTCCTGACCAAGCCGTGGATCTACAAACAGTCAGAGGGGCTGGACAACCGCAACCAGTCACTTCGCAAACTATTTCGCGCGCCGCTCATTCTGGCTGCAGCACTTCTCTCCTTCGCGCATGGCGCCAACGACGTCTCCAACGCAATCGGCCCGTTATCCGCGATCGTTTCGGCCCTGGACGGCGTCATCACCACGGAGAAATCGCCGGCTCCCTTGTGGGAACTGGCGATCGGCGCGCTCGGCATTTCGATCGGTCTTCTGCTCTATGGCCCGAAGCTTATCCGCGTCGTCGGTCAGGAAATCACCAAGCTCAATCCGATGCGCGCCTTCTGCGTCGCGCTCGCCACCGCGGTCACGGTGCTTTTGGCATCGGCGCTCGGACTGCCGATCAGTTCGACCCACACGGCCGTTGGTGCCGTCTTCGGCGTCGGCTTCTTCCGTGAATGGTACATCCGCAATTCCAAGCGTCGCCTACAATATGTCCGACAGCGCACAGGGCAGGCCGACTTCATGGAAACGGAAGAAACCAACTTCGCCGAAGTCCGGCGCCGGCGCCTTGTACGCCGTTCGCATTTCCTGACGATCGTCGGCGCCTGGGTCATCACCGTTCCCGCCTCGGCCGCGCTATCGGCCGTCCTCTACCTCATCCTCTCCAGCATTTTCATGTGAAGGCCCCGATATGCGCGCCAATTTTCGCATGCAGCGACTGTTCGTCGAACATACCCTCAATGCGGGCTCCGCCCACGAGGCGACCAAGGAGCAGTTCAACTACCTGGTCAACGTTCTTCGGTATGAGGAAGGCTCCTCGATCCTCGTCTTCAACGGACGTGACGGCGAGTGGCGTGCGGAACTCTCCTTCGCCAGCAAGAAGAAGCTGGTGCTGACCGCTGTCGAGCAGACGCGCCCGCAGCCCGAACCTTGCGATCTTGTCTATCTTTTCGCGCCGCTGAAGGTCGGCAGGCTCGACTATCTCGTGCAGAAGGCCGTCGAAATGGGCGCAGGCGTGCTGCAGCCGGTCATGACGCAGCATGTGCAGGGCAAGCTCGGCAGCATCGAGCGCGTGCGCGCCAACGTCATCGAGGCGGCCGAACAATGCGGCGTGCTCGGCATTCCCGATGTCGAGGAGCCGCGACGACTGGAGGACGTGCTGGCCACCTGGCCCACCGACCGACGCATCATCTTCTGCGACGAAGGCAGCGACAGCCAGAACCCGTTGCCAATTCTCGCCGCCGTCAAGGAGAAGAAACTCGCTTTGCTGATCGGTCCGGAAGGCGGTTTCTCCGAGACAGAGCGAACGTTGCTGCGCAGCCTCGATTTCGTCAGCAGCATTCCGCTTGGACCGCGGATCCTCAGGGCCGACACCGCCGCTGTCGCAGCCATGGCGGTCATCCAGGCGACTGTCGGCGACTGGCGATAGCCGGTCGCTCCGCAGCAAACCGGGAGCCGCTCGTTCTCCTAGAAGATGGCTCCTAGAAGAAGGGGACCTCTCAACACAAGGTATGGTTGGGTCGACGATACCCAGTTCCACGGAGCTTGCTCCAGCGCAAGCAATCGTCCTACTTTTTTTGATGAGATCTTGAAAGAAATTGACTTGCACCGCACCTGAATACGGTTCAAGCAGCCTTCATCAACTCCCGCTATCCAGTGGGAGCCGCCCAAACAAAAGAAGACGCTCATGGCCCGAGATACCACCGACCAGACGCCGGTAACCTCTGTCGCTGACCTGACCGCCTATCTGGCAGAAGGTTCGAAACCGGAGGAGCGGTTCCGGATCGGCACGGAGCACGAAAAGTTCGCCTTCTTTAAGGCGGACAACAGCTCCGTCCCCTATTTCGGCGAGGCCAGCATCCAGGCGCTTCTGAATGGAATGGCCGCAAAGAGCGGCTGGGAACCGATCGTCGACCAAGGCAACATCATCGGCCTTGCCGAGCAGTCGGGCAATGGCGCGATCTCGCTGGAGCCGGGCGGCCAGTTCGAGCTTTCCGGAGCGCCGCTCGAAAACCTGCACCAGACCTGCAAGGAATCGAACCAGCATTTGGCGGTTCTGCGCGAAGTCGCCGAACCGCTCGGCATCCGTTTCCTCGGCATCGGCGGCAGCCCGAAGTGGACCTTCGCCGAGACACCGCGCATGCCGAAATCGCGTTATGGCATCATGAGCCGCTACATGCCCAAGGTCGGCACCAGGGGCCTCGACATGATGTACCGCACCTGCACGATCCAGGTGAATCTCGACTTTTCCTCCGAAGAGGACATGCGCCGCAAGATGCAGGTGTCCTTGAAGCTGCAGCCGCTTTCGACGGCGCTGTTTGCGAGCTCGCCCTTTACCGACGGCAAACCGAACGGGCTGCTCTCCTGGCGCGGCGATATCTGGCGCGACACCGACAACCAGCGCGCCGGCCTGCTGCCGTCCGCCTTCCGTCCGGATTTCGGCTTCGCCGACTATGTCGAATGGGCGCTCGACGTGCCGATGTACTTCGTCGTGCGCGACGGCCACTACCATGACTGTACCCACGTCACCTTCC
This sequence comes from Ensifer sp. 22521, assembly GCF_052044795.1. NCBI lineage: Bacteria > Pseudomonadati > Pseudomonadota > Alphaproteobacteria > Hyphomicrobiales > Rhizobiaceae > Ensifer > Ensifer sp. 22521. The sequence goes on along the minus strand of NZ_JBQENM010000001.1, from coordinate 122,297 downwards.
GCCAGTTCATGGGCGGCGCGCTGAAGGGCGAGATCGCCGACTGGCAGCCGAACATGGGCGACTGGACCAACCACCTTTCGACGCTGTTCCCCGACGTTCGGCTGAAGCGCTTCCTCGAAATGCGCGGCGCCGACGGCGGCCCGTGGCGGCGGATCTGTGCGCTGCCGGCCTTCTGGGTCGGCCTGCTCTATGATCGCGAAGCGCTCGATGCCGCCGAGACACTGACCCGCGACTGGACCCTCGAAGAGGTGAGCGCGATGCGCGACGCCGTTCCGGTTCAGGCGCTTGCGACAAGGTTCCGCACAGGCACCCTCTACGACATCGCCCGCGAAGTCATCGCCATTTCCCGCGGCGGCCTGAAGCGCCGCAACCGGCTGAACGGGGATGGCGTCGACGAAAGCCAGTTCCTCGCGCCACTCGACGAGGTGCTCGCCAAGAAGGCGACGCTCGCCGAAGACCTGCTGGCACTCTACAATGGTCGCTGGAACGGCTCGGTCGATCCGGTTTTCGCCGAATACCAATATTGAGGCGCCCGCCAGGCGCTCTCAAAAAGCGGTTTCCAGCCCCCGATTTCCCGTTATAGTGCAAGGATATGCGTCGCTTACAGCGCCGCGCGTCGAGATGCCGAAGGGGAACTGGGATGGCACCGCTTTTTGACATGTTCGCACAGGCCCAGAATGGTAAGGCCATCGAACTGATGGCTCAACAATTCGGCCTCGCCCAGGAGCAGATGACGAAGGCGACGGCAGCGTTGCTGCCCGCCTTCTCGGCCGCCTTCAAGCGCAACACGGCCAATCCATATGATTTCGGCGCGTTGCTCACGGCGCTCGGCAGCGGCAACTACGCCAAATACTTCGAAGACATGAGCCAGGCCTTCACGCCACAGGGCATGGTCGACGGCAACGGTGTTCTCGGACAGCTGTTCGGATCGAAGGAAATGTCGCGCGCGATCGCCGCGCAGGCCGCGCAGGTCACCGGCATCAGCCAGGAGATCTACAAGCAGATGCTGCCGGTCATGGCCGATACGCTGATGGGCGGACTGTTCAAGCAGACGACCGGGCAATTCGCCGCCGCAAGCGACGCCTTCGCCAACAACCCGATGGCAGCGGCGATGCGCCAGTGGATGGAAGCGGCCGGCTTTGCCAAGAAGCCGGAACCGCAGCCGAACCCCTTCGACAACCCCTTCACGCAGGCGATGCAGGGCTTCTTTGGCATGGCCAAGAAGGAAGAGAAGGCCAAGACATCAGACGTCTTTGCCGACAACCCCTTCGTCAAGGCATTTCAGGACATGATGCAGGCGGGCGCCGCCGGCGCGCAGAAGCCGGCATCGGACAATCCGGCCCTTGCCCAGTTCTCCCAGGTGATGAACAGCATGTTCGACACCGGGCTGGAAATGCAGAAGGAATATCAGAAGAACGTCGAGTCGCTGTTCGATATCTACAAGACCGGACCCGGCGCAAAAAGCTGAAACGCCCTTCCCTGACCACGCCTCCGTTGGACGGCGCAACCTTCTGCGCCAGAGAGGGCGCGCGCGCCCTTGCGCAAATTTCAAAAGAAAAAGGCCCGGTACATGTCTTGGTCATGTACCGGGCCAAGCGGCAGGGTCTATTGGCTCTACCCTGCGGGGAACGTTTGGGCGCGCGACCTCTAACGATCAGCAGCGCCGAACTCTGAAATTCGCAGCATGATCCGCGGCGGCGGCTGGCTTTCGCGGATCATGCTCGACTGGCACACCCTAAGCGGCGGGATGCGCCGTGAAGCGGGCCGAGGATGCGGTTTCCCGCTTTCATCCCGCTCCAACTCGTCAACGGTCAGTCGTGGCGGGTCCCCTTGTAGAAGAGGCTCGCCCGGTTTCGCGAAGCGCGCGTCAGGTAACTCGCCGGATTGTCGAAGAAGGGCGAGGTGATCGCCTCGCGCACATCTTCTCGCTTTAGCCCCATATCGAGGAGCTGGCGGTCATCCATGTCATTCAGACGGCCGATCGCATATCGGTTTCGGAGCTGGTGCCACGCGGACGTGAGCATGCCTGTCACGCCGACGGCGCGGGACTGCTTTCCTGCAACGAAGTCGAGATCGAGGACGTGCTGTGTCGTGCGCATGACAATTCTCCTTTTCAGGCACGAAGAGGCCCATCCCCTGCGGGGAGGTCAAACGCAGGGGCGGGCCAAAGGGTTTGGGAATCGCCGGCGAAATTGCCGGCCGGGGATCGATGAATTTGCCCCTAATTGATCGCAAATCCTTATTGATCAGTCCAACGAATGTTTTTAATGATATTCATCAAACAATTTTATGGATGCATCACGGCCATGTCCGCACCGCTCGATATCGACCAGCTCCAGACCTTTGTCGCGATCGCCGACACGGGCAGTTTCACCAAGGCAGCCGACCGGGTCTTCAAGACTCAATCCGCCGTGTCGATGCAGATGCGCCGCCTGGAAGAGCGCATCGGCAAGGCGCTGTTCATGAAGGATGGCCGCGGCAACCGGCTGACGGTCGAAGGCGACCGTCTGCTCAATTTCGCCCGCCGGATGATCCGCCTCAACAATGAAGCGATCGCCTCCTTTGACGACAACCGCCTTGAAGGAACGCTCCGCATCGGCACGCCCGACGACTACGCCGACCGCTACATGCCCGAGATCATCATGCGGTTTGCCAAGACGCATCCGAATGTCGAGCTCTATATCATCTGCGAACCTTCGGTGGATCTCGCCGAGAAGATGGCGAAGGGCGACCTCGACATCGCGCTCGTCACGCACAATCCGCGTGCACGCGCCTCGGATGTCGTGCGGACCGAACCGCTCTGCTGGGTGAGCTCGATCAACCATCCGCTCCCGGAAAACGCGCCGATCCCGCTCGCCGTCGGCCGGCGCGACTGCCTCTGGCGGCAGGCTGCCTGCGCGGCACTCGACGCGACCGGCCGCGAATACCAGATCCTGTTCACAAGCTGGTCGTCGACGGTCGTCGCCGCGGCCGTGCTTGCCGGCATGGCCGTCTCGGTCCTGCCGGAGTCGGCTCTTCGCCCCGGCATGAAGGTGCTGACGCTCGCCGACGGCTTCCCGGCGCTGGCACCGGTGCAGATCGGCATCATGAAGCGGCCGGGTCTTTCGCCCTCGCTCTCCAACGCGATCAGCAACCACATCACCGCCTGCCTCGACAATATCACTCCGATCAGCGCTAACGACGACCTCGAAGCCGATATCAAGGGCTTCCCGCGCTATCCGCGCCTGCGGCAGAGCCACATGCTGCCGGGCTGGTAATAGCCGGTAGAAACCAAAAAAGGCCACGCACCGACAGGTACGTGGCCTTTTTCTTTTCCGAAGACTGGCGCCCGCTTCGAGCGCCCGTCCAGCTCACTCCGCAGCCGTGCCGATCGCCTCGGCCTCATAACGATGCGCTGCACGAAGAGCCACACGTACGCCGGCCTCATAGTCCGGATGGACAAGCTTGAAATGGGCAAGCTGACGCTCGACGATCATCCCCGGCACCCCGCCCATGGCGGCCGCGATATTGGAGAACAGCCGCGCCTTCTGTCCCGCATCGAACAGGTTGAAGAGCGCCCGCGGCTGGCTGTAGTCGTCGTTGCCTTCACGGTGGTCGTAGCGGGCCATATCGCCGCTGATGCGCAGCGGAGGCTCCATTGCGGACGGCTGCTCGACCGGGCCGTTGAACGAGTTCGGCTCGTAATAGGCATCCGGATTGCCGGTCTGGATGCCGCCGAACGTGTTCATCTGGCCATCACGGTGATAGTGATGCACCGGGCATTTCGGTCGGTTGACCGGGATGTGCTCGTAGTGTGTGCCGAGCCGATAGCGGTGGGCATCGGCATAGGAGAAGAGCCGCGCCTGCAGCATCTTGTCCGGCGAGAAGCCGATGCCGGGCACGATGTTCGACGGCGAGAAGGCGGCGTTCTCGACCTCGGCGAAATAGTTCTCCGGGTTGCGGTTGAGCTCCAGAACGCCGACCTCGATCGGCGGATAGTCCGCATGCGTCCAGACCTTGGTGACGTCGAAGGGATTGTAGGGTGTCTTCTCCGCGTCGAGTTCCGGCATGATCTGCACCTGCAGCGTCCAGCGCGGATAGTTGCCCTCCTCGATCGCGCCATAGAGCGCTTCCTGATAGCTTTCGCGCGTCCGGCCGATCACCTCGGCGGCTTCCGCATTGGTGTAGAACTTGTGACCGTGCTGGGTCTTGAAGTGGAACTTCACCCAATAGCGCTCGCCGGCGTCGTTCCAGAAGGAGAAGGTGTGGGAGCCGTAGCCGTTCATGTGCAACGGCGATACCGGACATCCGCGGTCCGACATCAGGATCGTCACCTGGTGCAGGCTTTCCGGCGAAAGCGACCAAAAATCCCACATGGCGGTCGCCGAACGCAGGTTGGTCTTCGGGTGGCGCTTCTGTGTGTGGATGAAATCCGGGAACTTGTAGGCATCGCGGACGAAGAAGATCGGCGTGTTGTTGCCGACGAGATCCCAATTGCCCTCGGGCGTATAGAATTTCAGCGCGAAGCCGCGCACGTCGCGTTCGGCGTCGGCAGCACCCAGTTCACCGGCAACAGTCGAGAAGCGCGCCAGCATCGGGGTCTCAGCGCCCGGCTGCAGAACCTTGGCCTTGGTGTATCTGGAGATATCGCCTGTGATCTTCAGCGTCCCATAGGCGCCCCAGCCCTTGGCGTGCACCGCGCGCTCGGGAATGCGCTCGCGGTTTTGATGCGACAGCTTTTCGATAAGCTGGTAGTCCTGCATCATGACGCCGCCACGCGGACCGGCCGTCAGCGAATTCTGGTTGTCGGGCACCGGCGCTCCGGCACTCGTCGTCAATATGGGTCGATCTGACATCGCGTCCTCCTGTCATAGGGTTCGCGCCCGGGAGATCGGACGAGATCTGCCCGACAGCAGCCTGAGGGGCTGCCAGCCGCAATTCGCGCGGCGCTCAAAGCCCGGACGCCTTGGCCAGACGGTTTTCCCACAGGGCTTCGATAATCTCCAATTGCATAAAAATTAAAAATTGATAGGATTTTCTTATCATGCTTACACTTCGACAGATGCGCTATTTCGAGGCTCTTGCCTCCGCTCGCCACTTCGGCAAGGCCGCCGAACTGGTCCATGTCAGCCAGCCGGCGCTCTCCGCCCAGATCATGGAAATGGAAAACCACCTGGGGGTGAAGCTGGTGGAGCGCAGCCGCAGCGGCGTTTTCCTCACTCGCAAGGGTGAAGAGGTGCTGGCCCGCACCCGCACCATCCTCGCCGACGTGGACATGCTGGAACAGAGCGCACGCGCCAGCTCCGGCACGCTCGAAGGGCGGATCCGCATCGGCGTCATCCCGACGCTTGCGCCCTATCTCGTGCCGCGGCTGGTGCCGCATCTGCGCCGCGTCTATCCGGCGATCGAGATCGAGTTGAAGGAATCGGTGACATCGAGGCTGGTCGCCGATCTCGGCGAGGGTCTGCTCGACGCCGTCGTCGCGGCCCTGCCGATCGAAACCGACGGGCTGTCGACGAAACCGCTCTTTTCCGACCGCTTCTACATGGCGATGGCGGACGACGAGCGAAACATCCTGATGTCGCCGCTGACCGAAGATCAGGTGGATGTCGAACAGTTGCTCCTGCTCGAAGAAGGCCATTGCCTGCGCGACCAGGCGCTCGCCGTCTGCAGCACCGCCGGCAAGCGCCGCCTTGTCTCGTTCGGCGCGACCTCGATGACGACGCTCCTGCAGATGGTTGCCAATGGCATGGGCATGACGCTGATCCCTGAAATCGCCATTGCGACCGAGGCCGCACGCAATTCGATCCGCATCGTGCCCTTCGCCGCACCCGAGCCGGCCCGCGAGATCGGCCTCGTCTGGCGGCGCAGCAGTCCGCGCGAGCGCGACATGGAAGCGCTCGCAACGGCAATCAGCGACTGCGCCGACGATATTATCCGGGCGGCGGCCGCCTGAGTTAAGACGCGCTCAGGCGAGCTTGGCCTTCAGGAATTCCACCGTCCGGCCCCAGGCGAGATCGGCGGCAGCCTTGTCATAGCGCGCGGCCGAGGTGTCGTTGTTGAAGGCATGGTTGACGCCGTCATAGACATAGATCGTCGCGTCCTTGCCGTCGTCTTTCAGCGCCTTTTGATAGGCGTCGATGCCGGCATTGATGCGTTCGTCGAGCCCGGCATAGTGCAGCAGCAGGGCGGCTTTGATCTTCGGCACATCCTCCGCCTTGGGCTGCGCGCCGTAATAGGCGACGCCGGCCCTGAGATCGGGCGAGCCGACAGCAAGCCGGTTGACGAGGCCACCTCCCCAGCAGAAGCCGATGGCACCAACCTTCCCCGTCGATTGCTGGTGCCCTTCCAGGAAGGCCACGGTCGCAACTGCATTCGCCGTCGTTGCTGCCGCATCCAGCGCGCCGATCATCTCGCGTGCCTTGTCCTCGTCCGTCGGCGTTCCACCCGACGGCGACAGGAAGTCCGGTGCAAGCGCCAGGAAGCCTTCGACCGCCATCCGTCGAGCAACGTCGCGGATATGCGGATTGAGCCCGCGGTTCTCGTGAATGACGATCACCGCCGGCAGTTTTCCGCTCACCTCCGCTGGGCGAACGAGGTACCCCTTCATGTCGCCGCCAGCCCCGGGGTAAGAGATATCCTCGCCGGTGATACGGGTATCGGCCGCCGCAACGATTTCCGCCTTGGCGCCGTTGGCAGCAAGCAGTGGCGCGATCGCCGCGGCCGCAGCCGCGGAACCGGCCAGTCCGGTGAGCTTTTCCATGAAGCGACGGCGATCGAGGGTCAGATGCGTGTATTCGTCATAGGCATCGATCATCGCCTGCGTGATTGTCGGTTCCTGCATGTCAGCCTCCTTCGGTTCGTTGTCCCGCGGCGGCAGACAGAACCGCCCGCGACAGAATAAGTCGGCGGGCGGTCGCGAACATACAAACTTGCGTTACTTCTGCGTGTTTCGTTTTTGGCCGATCAGCCGTTGAGATCGAGCACGATCCGGCCGTCGATCTTGCCTTCCTCCATACGCTTGAAGATCGCATTGATGTTCTCGATCTTGTCCCAGGTGAAGTGCGAGGCGACCTTGCCTTCGCCGGCAAACTCCAGCGACTCCTCGAGATCCTGGCGCGTGCCGACGATCGAGCCGCGGATGGTGATGCGCTTCAGCACCGTATCGAAGATCGGCAGGCACATCTGGCCGGGCGGTAGGCCGACGAGCGCCATGGTCCCCTTGGAGCGCAGCATGTTGAACGCCTGCTCCATCGCCTTGGGTGCCACGGCCGTCACCAGTGCGCCATGCACGCCGCCGGTCGCCTTCTGCACCTGCTCGAGCGCGTCCTTGTCACGCGCGTCGACGACGAGGTCGGCACCGAGTTTTCGCGCAAGCGCCAACTTGTCCGGGAAGATATCGACGGCGGCGACATGCATGCCCATTGCCTTGGCATATTGCACCGCCATGTGGCCGAGCCCGCCGATGCCGGAAATCAGCGCCCATTCGCCAGGACGCACCTCGGTTTCCTTTAGGCCCTTATAGACGGTGACGCCGGCGCAGAGGATCGGTGCGGCCGGTCCGAATTCCAGCTTTGCCGGCAGACGCCCGACAAAATCCGGATCGGCAAGGCCGTACTGGGCAAAGGTGCCGTTGACGGAGTAGCCGGTGTTCTGCTGGCTGCCGCAGAGCGTTTCCCAGCCGGTGCGGCAGGGCGTGCATCCGCCGCACGCCGTGTGCAGCCACGGCACGCCGACGCGGTCGCCCTCCTTCAGGTGTGTGACGCCGCTGCCAAGCTTGGCGACATAGCCGACGCCTTCGTGTCCGGGGATAAACGGCGGCTTCGGCTTTACCGGCCAATCGCCGTTTGCGGCGTGCAGGTCCGTATGGCAGACGCCGGTCGCCTCGTATTTGATCAGCACCTGGCCGGGGCCGGGCTCCGGTATCGGCACATCCTCGATTACCAGCGGCTTGCCGAATTCGCGTACCACGGCGGCTTTCATCGTTGCGGTCATCTCGTCCTCCTCCGATGCGTTGTCGTCCAACGTCGGAAAGACTACCCGCAAAGGCGGCATCGGGTACTTGATACGCATCAAGGCGCGTGGATCGTTCGCGCAGACTGTCTCAGATTTGCGCCAATTCGCTTGGGGCGCGAACCGGGATCAGCTCATCGCCATCCAGACGGCAAGCCACACCCACATGGCAAAAAGCGTCGCGACGCCCCCCATGAACAGCGGGCGACGATAGCGGATGCGGTTGTTCGTGACATGTACGAAGGCGTGCACGTAGCGCAGGACGACGAAAAGCCAGGCAAGCGCGAGGGAGACGATGTTGTCGGCCTCGGTGATGTAGAGCAGCACGCAGCAGACGTAGAAGAGAACGGGCAGCTCGAACTGGTTGGCGATGCTGTTCTTCACCACCAGGCTTTCGCCCGGCTCGTCACGGTTCTCCCGAAACTGGGCCGCATGCACCTTACCGGCGCGCACCAGCCTCATCCGGCGGAAGGATAGGAGAGCGTAGAGGCAGAAGACGAGAAAAACATGGACCACGATCGGCCAGAAGATCTCGAAACCCGTCATGCGCTGCTCCCTGAAAAAAGCTTATTCTGAAAAACACTTAATCTGAAAAGGCGAAGGGCGCCGCGAGATAACGCGGCGCCCTTCGAATGCAATCGCGATCAGTGCGCGCCCGGATAGTTCGGGCTTTCGCGGGTGATCGTCACGTCATGGGCGTGGCTTTCGCGAAGGCCGGCGCCGGAGATACGTACGAACTGCGCGCGCTCCTGGTATTCCTTGATGGTCGGGCCACCGACATAGCCCATGGACGCCTTGAGGCCGCCGGCGAGCTGGTGGAGCACGCCTGCAACCGGCCCCTTGTAGGGAACCTGGCCTTCGATGCCTTCCGGAACCAGCTTCAGCGTGTCGCGTACTTCCGCCTGGAAGTAGCGGTCCGCCGAGCCGCGGGCCATGGCGCCGACGGAACCCATGCCGCGATAGGCCTTGAAGGAGCGGCCCTGGTAGAGGAACACTTCGCCCGGGCTCTCGTCGGTACCGGCAAGAAGCGACCCGATCATGACGGCCGAAGCGCCGGCAGCGATCGCCTTGGCAAGGTCGCCGGAGAACTTGATGCCGCCGTCGGCGATGACGGGAATGCCGGCCGCCTGGGCAGCTTCGACGGCGCTCATGATCGCGGCCAGCTGCGGAACGCCGACACCGGCGACGATGCGGGTGGTGCAGATCGAGCCCGGGCCGATGCCGACCTTGACCGCATCCGCACCGGCATCGATCAGCGCCTTGGTGCCGGCGGCAGTGGCGACGTTGCCCGCCATGATGCGAACGGAGTTGGAGAGCTTCTTGACGCGGGCGACGGCGTCGAGCACGCGCTGCGAGTGGCCGTGGGCGGTGTCGACGACGATCAGGTCGACGCCGGCATCGATCAGACGCTCCGCACGCTCAAAACCATCGTCACCGACGGAGATGGCGGCGGCGGCACGAAGGCGCCCTTGTGCATCCTTCGAGGCGTTCGGGTTGAGCTGCGCCTTCTCGATGTCCTTGACGGTTATGAGACCGACGCAGCGACCGTCGGCGTCGACGACCAAAAGCTTCTCGATGCGGTGCGCGTGCAGGAGGCGCTTGGCTTCCTGCTGGTCGACGCTTTCCTTGACCGTGACCAGGTTCTCATGGGTCATCAGCTCATGGATCTTCTGGTTCGGATCGGAAGCGAAGCGGACGTCACGGTTGGTGAGGATGCCGACGAGACGACCCTGTTTCTGGCCACCGGCGCCACCGTTCTCGACGACCGGGATGCCGGAAATGCCGTGCTGCTTCATGAGGCCGAGCGCATCGGCAAGCTTGGCGTCGGGGCCGATCGTGACCGGATTGACGACCATGCCGCTTTCGAACTTCTTGACCTGCCGAACCTCTTCGGCCTGCTCCGCAGGCGTCAGGTTGCGGTGGATGACGCCGATGCCGCCGGCCTGTGCCATGGCGATTGCAAGGCGCCCTTCAGTCACCGTGTCCATCGCCGAAGACAGGATCGGCAGGTTGAGGTCGATGTCCTGTGCAATGGTGGTGGCGATATTGGTCTGACCCGGCATGACTTCGGAATGTCCGGGCAGGAGCAGGACGTCGTCGAAGGTCAGAGCCTCCAGACCAGTTGCGGTTTCGATGATGCGCGCCATGGCCAATTCCCTTCAAATAACGAAAACCCCCGGGGACGGGCTGCGATTTGTCCACCGGGCGACTTCAAAGCGTGTCTTGGAAGTTGGCGAGGGCTCGTAACACGGATATGTCAGGATGAAAATAGCCAAAGCCGGGAAATGTCCCGCCTTCGGCCGATATTTGTTGCAGAGCAGCAATTTCGCGAGATGCGGCCCGTCATCCGGCTCGATACCGATCAGATATCGAGCCTGCGGCGCGTCTCGGCCGCCTTCGCCTTGTCCATGTCGAAGCGCACTTCCCAATCGGGGCGCTGCAGCGACAGCACATAGTGATTGGCGGTATCGGCCGTCAGCATCATGCCCTTGCCGTCGGAATCGAGGCGGAACACCATGTGACCCGGCGAATGACCGAAGGCGGCGACGGCCGAGATGCCGGGTACGACCTCGGCGCCGTCGCCGATTAAAGTCGTCTTCTCCGCCAGCGGCACCACCTTCTCCAGCACCGCCTTGTACCCGTTTTCCGCCGGCGTGCCGGCGCGTGCCGTATCCTTCCAGAAGGCATATTCCGTTTCGCCCATCACGTAGCGCGCATTGGCGAAAGCCGGCTTGCCGGCCTCCATGAGACCGCCGATGTGATCGCCATGCATATGGGTGACCACCACAACCGAGACCTGCTCCGGCGCATAGCCGGCGGCGCGGATACCTTCGACGAGACGCCCCAGGCCGGCTTCGCGACCGCCCTCACCCCTGCCGGTATCGAAGAGCACGACATCCGTTCCGGTATCGACGAGAACCGGCGAGAAACTGTTGACCAGCGCTTCGGTCGGCAGAAAGTTCTGTTGCAGCAGTTCCGCAACCGCCTGCTGTGGCTGTTTGGTGCCATAGATCTCATGCGGTTTCTCGGTGACGCGCGTGCCGTCATTGACGACGACGAGCTTGAAAACGCCAAGCTTGAGAGATCGGATCGGGGGATGGCTAGCGTTCATGTCGGTCTTTTCCGCCTTTTCCTCAGCCACCGCAACGCCCGTCATCAACGATGGCGCAGCCAGCACCCCAGCGTTCCCGCCCCCATCAAGGTCCGGCGCTTCATCGACATCTCACTCATGGTCCATCCCACTTCGTTGCCCTGTTGGATCCCGTTGCCCCATGGACAACTGGGCCAGAACTAGCGTCTTGACAGCGAAGGCCAGCCGGGATCACAGGCTTTTGATCCGCAATCACCGGTTTCGCCCCGACAAAAGCCATCACCGGCATTAGCTTCTCACTATCGCTGGCCGTCTTCGAAGCACATTCCATGAACCGTATCGTCCCGATGATCCTTGCCGTCGCTCTCTTCATGGAGCAGATGGATTCGACCGTGATTTCCACGTCGCTGCCGGCCATCGCCCGCGACATCGGCGTCGGGCCGATCACGCTCAAGCTGGCGCTGACCGCCTATATGGTGTCGCTTGCGATCTTCATTCCGCTTAGCGGCTGGATGGCGGACCGCTTCGGCGCCAAGAAGATTTTCCGCGCGGCGATCCTCGTCTTCATCGCCGGTTCCATTTTCTGCGCCATCTCCAACAGCCTTGTCGCCTTCGTTTTCTCGCGCTTCCTGCAGGGCATGGGCGGGGCGATGATGACGCCGGTCGCCCGCCTCGTGCTGGTGCGCGGCACGCCGCGCAGCGAACTCGTCTCGGCCATGGCGCTTTTGACGATCCCGGCTCTGGTCGGGCCGCTCGCCGGACCGCCGCTCGGCGGCTTCATCACCACCTATTTCTCCTGGCACTGGATCTTCCTGATCAACGTGCCTGTCGGCATCGCCGGCTACATCCTCTCGGGCATCTATCTGCCCAAAATGGAGCCGCGCGATCCTCCACCGGTCGACGCTCTCGGTTTCCTGCTCGGCGGCATCGCCGCCTCCGGCATCGTCTTCGGCCTGTCGGTGATCAGCCTGCCGGCCCTACCGCCGATCGTCGGCATCGCTTCGGTGGTGACCGGTGTGGTCGCGACTCTGCTCTATATCCGTCATGCCCGCCGCCACCCGGCGCCGGTTCTCGATCTCAATCTCTTCAAGGACAGCGCGTTTCGCGCCGCCTCGATCGGCGGCACGATCTTTCGTATCTCGGTCGGCGCAGTGCCCTTCCTGATGCCCTTGATGCTGCAGGTCGGCTTTGGGCTCAATCCGTTCCAGTCCGGTCTCATCACCTTCATCGGCGCAGTCGGAGCCATCACCACCAAGTTCTACGCGCGGCGCGTGCTTGCCTTCGCCGGCTTCCGTACGACATTGATCCTCGCCGCAATCCTCGCCGCGATCACCACCTTCGCCAATGGCTTCTTCACGCCGGCGACGCCCTATCTGGTGATGATCACCATCCTGCTGATTGCAGGCTTCGCCCGTTCCTTCTTCTTTACCAGCGTCAACGCGCTTTCCTTCGCCGATATCGACGATGCGGACGCCAGCAAGGCGACCTCGATGAGTGCGGTGCTGCAGCAGATCAGCCTGGCGCTCGGCGTCGCCGTTGCCGGCGCGATCCTGGAAATCGAGACGAAACTCAGCGGCGGCCCGCTGCAGCTCGACGATTTCCACACCGCCTTCATGATCATCGCCGGCGCCAACCTGATCGCGGCGATCCCGTTCCTGACCATGGCGAAGAACGCCGGCGCCTCGGTTTCCGGGCACCGGCTACCAGTGCGCGAAGTCGAGTCGGCCGCCGGGAAGTAAGGATATTTCAGGGAAACGCGCGGCGATTCTCCGTCCGAAAGGACGGCGCCATAGCGCGAACTATTCCGGGCGCTCGCACACGGCGGCGAGCTTGTTGCCGTCGAGATCGCGAACCCAGGTGCCGTAGAAGTTCGCGTGGAACGGGCGAAGCCCCGGTGCGCCCTCATCGATACCGCCATTGGCAAGGGCTGCCGCGTGGAAGGCATCGACGGCTGAGCGCGTCTCGGCGTCAAGCGCGATGCTCACGCCGTTGCCATAGGTGGCGGGCGCGCGATTGAAGGGCGTCACCACCCAGAAGCGGATGCGGTCGCCCGCAGCACCGTAACCGATCTCGGTCTCGTCCTGCCGTTGGCGGTGATAGCCGAGCGCCGGCAACACCGCGTCATAGAACGCGCCGGCGCGTTCCAGATCGTTTGTGCCGACGGTCACGTAGAGCAGCATGCTATTCCGCCGCCTCGTCTTCGGTTTCCGTTTCGTTTCCGGCCTTCTGGCGCCCCTTGAAGCCCTTGGCGAGCAGGAACATTTCGACCGATTCGGACCGCGACGATGCCGGCTTCACATGGATGACCTGGCGGAAATTCTGCTTGAGCATATTGAGCAGTTCGCGCTCCGTGCCGCCCTGGAAGGTCTTCGCCAGGAAATGCCCACCTTCGGCAAGCACGTCGACGGCGAAATAGGCCGCGACTTCGCAGAGATGCATGGTGCGCAGGTGGTCGGTCTGGCGGTGTCCGGTCGTCGGTGCCGCCATGTCCGAAATCACCAGATCCGGCGTACCGCCGATGGCTTCCATGAGCTTCCCCGGCGCTTCGGGATCGAGGAAATCCATCTGCAGGATACGCACGCCCGGGATCGGGTCCACTTCGAGGAAATCGATCGCCGCGACGCGCGGATCGGCGTCGGTCGAATTGGTGACCTTGGCGGCGATCTGCGTCCAGCTTCCGGGGGCGGCACCGAGGTCGATGATGCGGCGGGCGCCGGTCAGGATCTTGTGCTTCTCGTCGATCTCCAAAAGCTTAAACGCCGCACGGGCGCGATAGCCCTCGAGCTGGGCGCGCTGCACATAGGGATCGTTGATGTGGCGCTCCAGCCAGCGGCGGGAGGATGCCTTGAGCTTGCCCTTCTTGACCTTCTGGCCAAGCTTGCGGCCGCTGCGGTTGCCGCCAACAGGGGGTTTCGTCATGCCTTGTTTCCTTCCTGGCTGCCGGCGTTGGCGCCGCGCTGGTGACGGCGCGGCCGCGAGCGGCGCCAGGCTCCATCATCCGCCATCATATCGGTGAGCAGCCCTTCGCGCAGGCCGCGATCGGCGACACGCATGCGCGTCGACGGCCAGCGGCGGCGGATCGCTTCGAGGATCGCACAGCCGGCCAGCACCAGGTCGGCACGATCCGGACCGATGCAGGGATTGGCGGCACGCGCATTGAAATCCCAGGAGAGCAGGCGCGCCTGCATGGCGGAGACTTCGTCGTCGGTGAGCCACAACCCATCGACGCGGCGGCGATCATAACGCGGCAGGTCGAGATGCACGCCGGCAAGTGTCGTGACCGTGCCGGATGTGCCGATCAGGTGGAAGCCGCTGCCGGAGGCGCCGTTTGCCAGCGCCTCGACCGGTGGGCTGTCGAAGCGGGAGAGCATGCCTTCGACCTCCTGCACCATCGCCTCGAAGCTTGCCGGCGTCACGTGCTGGCCGCCATGGCGCTCCGAGAGCGTGACGACGCCGACCGGCAGCGAGGTCCAGTGGGTGATGTGATTGGCAAGCCGGTTCGACCTGGAATCGCCGATGCGGATGACGGCGATCTCGGACGAGCCGCCGCCGATATCGAAGAGCACGACCGAACGGGTCTCGCGATCGACGAGCGACGAGCAGCCGGAGACGGCAAGCCGCGCTTCGGTTTCGCGGTTGATGATCTCGAGATCAAGGCCGGTCTCCCGCGCCACCCGCTCAAGGAAGCTTTCGCCGTTTTCGGCGGCGCGCGCGGCCTCCGTCGCGATCAGGCGGCTGCGGCGAATCGTGCGGGCACCGAGCTTCGAGGCGCAGATCTTCAACGCTTCGACCGCGCGCTCCATCGCCTCGTCTGACAACCGGCCGCTGGCACCGAGCCCCTCGCCCAGGCGAACGATGCGCGAAAAGGCGTCGACCACCCGGAACTGGCCGGGGCGCGTCGGCTGAGCGATCAAAAGCCGGCAATTGTTGGTGCCGAGGTCAAGCGCGGCATAAAGCGGCGCCGGCGGTTCGCTGGCGGCAACATAGGGCGCGCGCGGTTGATCGGCGCGCTGGCCCGGCCGCTGCTGTGACGCCGTCTGCCCGTTGGAGGCGGAGGGCCCCGATCGCCCATTGCCGCCATCGGCAGCCCTTTGCTGGGCCGGCTGGCGCTCGCCGCTCGTGAGCGGACGCCCCTGGAGCCCACGGCGATGCCGCGCCTTCTTGCTGCGCTTGTGGCCCTTGCGCTCGCCGAGCGACGACTCAACGAGTTGCGCGCTGCCGCCCTGCGGCGCGGACGCGACTGCGGCCTGTTGTTTTGCGGATTTCGAACGACGACGCCGTTTGCGCTTGCGCGCCGGTTCCGCCTCGTTCTCTCCTGCGGGACGCCCTGCCATGCCGGCAGTGCCGGGCTGGCTGGCAATTGCAGACGGCGAAGCAGACGACTTGCGTCGTTTCCGCTTGCCCTTGCCGTTGCGCGGACCGAGCTTCGATCCATCACTGCGGCCTGCTGCCGACGCCCCGGATTCGGACGGCTTTTCGCCGTGATCGGGGTCTTTCACTTGTCTCAACCATGGCGCCGCGCAAGCCCAGGGGCCGCTCAAGGCGCTCTCTCGATTTTCGTTGGCGCGACTGTACCAGCGCCAGCCCCATTCGCCAAACTGTTTTTGACTGCGCCGCCAAGGGCTAAGCCCGCATACCGCCAACATTGCAGACGGCGATCCCGATCAGCCTCTTTTGTTCGGCACGCTCACCTATGCCGTTCGCCCACAAATGCGCGGCACCACGACGTACCGTCGGCACCGGCAAATCGGCGCAAAAATCCGGCCGCCACATCGAGATCGCATTTTTTTGGCAAAAGGTATTTGCATTGGCCGCGCTTTTGTTTATAAGCCCGCCACACCGACGCGACGGGCAGCGCCCGCCAGCGACCTTGGGGAATAGGTTAACGGTAGACCAGCGGACTCTGACTCCGTTAGTCCTGGTTCGAATCCAGGTTCCCCAGCCAAACTCTTCCTGCGATAGAACCGAATTTATGGCGAAACGAGCGCCCGCGGCCCAGCATCATCGCACCTTTTCATGCGCGGTGTGACCAACGGCAGTCCGCTAGCCCTAGAAAGCCAGGGCGCAGCCGTCCTTGCGCGGATCCGAGCCCGTCTGCAACACGCCGTTGACCGAATCGATCAGGATCGCCTGGCCGCCGCCGTGCGGCATCTCGGCCATCTTGATCTCGTGGCCGAATGCGGCGAGCCCTTTCAGCACGTCCTCGCGGATGCCGCGTTCTGCCTCGAAGCGGCCCATCTGGTGGAAGCCGCGGGCGCAGTCGATCGCTTCCTGCACGTTCATGCCGAAATCGACGATGTTGGTCAGCACGTGGCTCTGCCCAACCGGTTGGAAGCCGCCGCCCATCACCCCGAAGGAGAGCCACGGCTTGCCATCCTTCATCGCCATCGCCGGGATGATCGTGTGCAGCGGGCGTTTGCGCGGTCCCACGCAATTGGGGTGCGCAGGATCAACGCGAAAGCCGACACCGCGGTTTTGCAGCAGAACGCCGGTCTTCGGGCTGCTGATGCCCGTGCCGTAAGGCCAGAACAGCGAATTGATGAAGGAACAGGCGTTGCCCTTTTCGTCGACGACGCTGATGTAGACCGTGTCGCGATAGGTGGTGGCACCGGCTGGACCAACCACCGGCATGGCCTTCTTCAGGTCGATGCGGTCGCGCAGCTCGTCGGCAAAGGCGGCCGAAAGCAGCTTTTGTACCGGCACATCGGCAAAGTCGGGGTCGGCGACATACCTGTCACGCGCCTGGAAGGCCAGCCTCGTCGCCTCGGCTTCGATATGGAAACGCTCGACGCCGACCGGATCGTATTTCTTCAGATCGAAGCCGCTCAGGATATTGAGTATCAGCAAGGTGGTAATGCCGACTCCGCTTGGCGGGATTTCCAGAAGTTCTATGCCGCGATAGGTCGTAGAAATCGGATCGACCCAGAAGGCCTCCTGCGTGGCGAAATCGTCGAGCGCGTGCATGCCGCCGAGGCTGCGCAGGTAGCCCACCATGTCCTCGGCGACCCAGCCTGAATAGAAACCATCGCGGCCCTTGGCGGCGATCTCCCGCAGGACTTTCGCGTGCTCGGGCTGGCGGAAGACCTCACCGGTCCGCAGGGCGCGACCGTCCTTCAACCACATGCGGGCGCTGTTGGGGTCCGCCTTCAGCTTGTCTTCGTTGCGGTTCCAATCGACGGCGACCCTTTCGGTGACCGCAAATCCCTCCTCCGCGTGGCGGATGGCGGGCTGCAGCAGTTCACCGAGCGGCATGGAACCGAAACGCCGGTTCAGCTTGCTCCAAGCATCGACCGCGCCGGGGATGGTGACGGCGTGCACCGAGGTGAGCGGGATCTCGTTCAGTCCCTGTTTCAGCAGGTGTTCTGCGGTAAGGCCCTCGGGCGCACGGCCCGAACCGTTGAGGCCATAGACCCGACCGCCATCGGCGAGATTGGTGCCGGCGGGGGCGAAGAGAACGAAATTGTCGCCGCCGATGCCGGTCGAGCCCGGCTCGACCACGCATTGCACGGCGCAGGCGGCAATCGCGGCGTCAGCGGCATTGCCGCCCCGACGCAGAATCTCGATGGCGGCGAGCGTGGCAAGGGCGTGCGACGTGGCGGCGGCGCCATGCCGGCCCATGACGACGGAGCGGCCAGGCAGGTGCAGGTCACGCATGGAACGGGAACTCCAAGAACATAGGGACAACTCAGGCTCGCGAGCCTATGCGCCTGCCGGGCGGATGGAAAGGCCGACGTTGAAGCGCCGGAGACTGGTGCGGCGCATGAGGCGATTGGCGGGAGAACACTTCCGGGCTGCCCAAAGCTCCGCAGCAGGCGCATAATAGCTCACTTGCAAGCGATCACAGGCGGAGGACGGCCCATGTTCGATGCTGGCAGAAAGACGGACGCCGAATATGCGATCGAGTATATCCAGGAAAATCCGGAAGCCGGTCTTTGTTGCGAGGATCGGCGCTGGTGGATTACGCCAAACGCGAACGAAACCGATCGGCAGATCCTGTTTCTCGACGCCGCAGAGGCAGAACGGCTGAAGGACGATGCGCGGCTTCAAGTCGTGCCCGACATCGCCCACCCCGGCCGCGCTCTCTGGGTCATGCGGAAGATGACATAGCCGCCCGAGACCGGAATAGGTCGGGCAACGGAAGCGGCCGGTCGCGCTAAAGCAGGCCGCGTCCCGCGAGGTTGCGCATCAGCGCCGCAGCACCGAAATTCCAGGGCGCGCATTCCGTCGAAAGCCTGACGGTGTTGGTCAGCCGGCCGAGTTCGGCATTGGCAATCGTCACCACGTCGCCAAGCTTGTGGGTAAAACCCTGGCCGGGTTCGTCGCGGTCTTCGACAGGGGCAAAGAGCGTGCCCATGAACAGCATGACGCCATCGGGATATTGGTGGTGCGGACCGATGGTCTGGGCGACGAGATCGAGCGGATCGCGGCTGATCTCCGCCATCGAGCTTCGGCCGGTGAGCCGGTAGCCGTCCTCCCCTTCGACAAGCAGGGTGAGCTCGGCCTTGCGGACATCGTCGATCGTGTAGGTTTCGTCGAACAGGCGAATGAAGGGGCCGATGGCGCAGGAGGCATTGTTGTCCTTAGCCTTGCCGAGAAGCAGCGCGGAGCGGCCCTCAATGTCGCGCAGGTTGACGTCGTTGCCGAGTGTTGCGCCCTTGACCTGGCCTCTGGAGCAGACCGCGAGCACGATCTCCGGCTCCGGATTGTTCCAGCGCGAGGCAGGGTGCAGACCGACAGCGGCACCAGGGCCGACCGCCGAGAGCACCTGGGCCTTGGTGAAGACTTCGGCATCCGGGCCGATGCCCACTTCCAGATATTGCGACCAGACGCCCTCCTCCTGGAGCGCTGCCTTGACGCGGGCTGCTTCCGCCGAGCCGGGCTTCAGGTTGCGCAGGCTGTCACCGATGACGGCGGTGACGCGGCTGCGGATCGCTTCGGCGCGGGACGCATCGCCCGCCGCCCTCTCCTCGATGACGCGCTCGATCATCGAGCGCGCGAAGGTGACGCCACAGGCCTTCACTGCCTGCAGGTCCGAGGGCGCGATGAGATGGAGGGTCGATGCATCCGCTTTCCGCGCGAGACACTCTTCAAGCGAGGCAAGCCGCTCGCCGGCTACGGAGCGCACATGCGCGACCGGATCCGGGAGCTCAAGCAGGTCGCGCATCGTCGGCGTTGCCTTCGAGGTGATGTCGAACAGAGCGCCGTCGCGGATCGTGACAAGCGACGGCCCGCCGAGATCGGGACGCCAGACGCGGCCGACAAAAGTGCCCTTGCCAAACGCTGTATCGGTCATGCCGCCCATCCTCCGTGCGCACACTATTTCTTGCAGCCGAGAAGGGAGATGTAAAGCCGACGGCAGCGCGCAAGCGTCCCTTGGGTTGTAGCGTCCGGAACATTGCATATTTTCACGCGTTTACGGTTATGCCACGCGCCCTCCGGGCGCCCTTGTCGCTTCGCGACGGCGCGAAATCCGCTGCCTACGGCTGCCCGGAAGGTTCAGGAGCAGTCGCCTGAGGCCAGGAGGACGCCAAGAAAAGGATGAACGCAATGAACCAGCACGAAGAGTTCAAGGAAAAGCCGGTGATCGATCCGGTGACAGGGCAGCCTCTGCCGCAGACGCAAGCGCAGATGAGCGATGTGCCTCCGGCCCGGTCGGGGCGCAGCAACTGGCCGATCGTCATCATCCTGCTCGCCGGTCTGGTGTTGGCGCTGATCGCCTGGCTGCCGGCTGAACTGAGCCGGGATACCGCCGATACCGCGGCACCGCCGCCGACTACGGACCAGCCGGCAACGGGTCAGGCAACTCCGGACACGACGGCACCGGGTACCGCGACACCAGGCACGACGGGTCGGGTTACTCCGCCGGCCGATAGCACCACGGCGCCCTCTGGTGAAACGACGACCCAGCCGGCGCCCGAAGCGACGCCGCAGCAGGGTACCCCGACGCCCGAAACGCAGGGTTCGACCCCGAACTCGACGCCGGGCACGACGCCCAACATGACGCAGCCGGCACAGTAACGGTTGACCGACGGCCATGGCTGGAGGGCTCTCCCTCCGGCCATTGGCGCTTAAAAAGCGCTCAGTTCGGCCGCTCAGTTCGGCTTGATCGATGCCGCGACCATGGCGTCCCAGCCAGCGGCGGCGCAGTTGGCGATCGCCATCAAGGTTTCCCGTGTTGCGCCGTCGCGCGCCTCGATCGACATTCCATGCTGGAGCGAGGCGACATAGGCCGCGATTGCAGCGCACGGCGTGCCCTCAGGCAGATCGCCGTCCGCAATGCCGCGCTCGAACCGCCGCTCCAGCGCGACCTGCTTTTCAAGCCGGTGCACTTTCAACGCGTCACAGACCTCCGGATCCCCGCCCGCCATCTGCGGCGCCGAAAGCACGACCATGCAGCCGCGCGGTTCGCCGCCGCGGGTGAAGTTCTCGGCGGTGCGCCTCAGAAGGTCATGTACCGCCGCCTTGGCCGTTGGGGCCGTTTCCAGCTCATCCCAGATGCCGGCACCGTCCGTCCGGCCATAGAGATCGACCGCCTCGATGAAGAGCTGTGCCTTGCTGCCGAAGGCCGCGTAGAGGCTCGGCGGTTTCAGCCCCATCGCCTGGGTCAGATCGGTTAGCGACGTGTTGTCGTAGCCCTTGTCCCAGAAGAGCCGCATGGCGCTGGCGAGCGCCTCCTCTCGGGAAAAATTGCGTGGACGGCCGCGGCTCGACATGGGAGTAATTCCTTTCTGTATCGATCAATACATAAATCGCTTGACAGCGACTGGCAAGTCGTCCCTTTATATATGTATCGATCACTACAGATATGGAGAAACCAGTGACGAGTTTGAAAAACAAGGTGGCTCTGGTGACGGGTGGTAGCCGCGGCATCGGCGCGGCGATCGCAAAACGTCTGGCGGATGAAGGCGCAACCGTCGCGGTGACCTACAGCCAGTCCAAGGCAAAGGCTGAGGCACTGGTGGCGGAGATCACCAAGGGCGGCGGCAGGGCGCTGGCGATCCAGGCGGACAACCGCGATCCGGGCGCAGTCGAGGCTGCTGTCGGCGCGGTTGCCGAGAAGCACGGCCGCATCGACATCCTCGTCAACAATGCCGGCGTGTTCGATGCCGGAACGGTGACGGAGGTGACTGCGGACGACTTTGACCGGACGATCGACGTCAATGTGAAGGCGGTGTTCCTTGCAACGCGTGCTGCAGCGGCGCACATGCCCGAGGGCGGACGCGTCATCTCGATCGGCAGCAACCTTGCCGCCCGCGTTCCCTGGCCCGGCATGAGCCTCTATGTGCTGAGCAAGAGCGCACTTGTCGGATTTACCAAGGCGGTGGCGCGCGACCTCGGGCCGAGGGGGATTACCGTCAACGT
Organism: Ensifer sp. 22521; assembly: GCF_052044795.1. Lineage (NCBI taxonomy): Bacteria > Pseudomonadati > Pseudomonadota > Alphaproteobacteria > Hyphomicrobiales > Rhizobiaceae > Ensifer > Ensifer sp. 22521. The sequence continues at coordinate 100,852 of NZ_JBQENM010000001.1, read as the reverse complement.
CGTCCATCCCGGCTCGACGGATACGGACATGAACCCCGCCGATGGCGAGCTTGCCGGTCCGCAGCGCGGGCTGATGGCGATCCCCCGCTTCAACGAGGCAAGCGATGTGGCAGGCGTTGTCGCCTGGCTTGCGGGCCCTGACGGCCGCAGTGTCACCGGCGCCGAATTCACCATTGACGGTGGCACCAACGCCTGAAGCATCTTCCCTTCTACGGAAACGAAGTAAGCCGGAAGCGACGCTTCCGGCCTTGTGAAAATTTGGTCTTGGGTGCGGATCCTAAGAGAGGAAGCGTTCCGGCCGGTAGGGCGCGATGTCGATGACCGTCTTTTCTCCGGTCATCGCTTCCGCCAGTGCCCGGCCGGTGACTGGCCCGAGCGTCATGCCGTGATGCGCATGGCCGAAGGCAAACCACAGGCCTTCGTGGCGCGGCGCCCTGCCGATAACGGGCATCATATCCGGCGTGCAGGGGCGCGCGCCCATCCACGGCTCTTCGTCGCGGCGTTCGGCAAGCGGGAAGAATTCGCGCGCCACCCGTTCGGCGCGCGTCAATTGTACCGGCGTCTTCGGCGCATCGCGCCAGGCGAATTCGGCGCCGGTCGTCAGACGGATGCCGCGCAGCATCGGCGCCAGGAAATAGCCTTTCTCGGCATCAAGCACCCAGTTGTTGAGCTGCGCGCCCTCCTGCATGCCATAGTGCATGTGGTAGCCGCGCTTGACCGCGAGCGGGATATGGTAGCCGAGCTTGCGAGTGACCGTGTCGGCCCAAGGACCGAGCGCCACGACGACTTCGCGGGTCTCGAGCGGGCCCTCCGGTGTCGCGACGCGCCAACCGGGACCTTCGAGGATATGTTCCGTCGTGGCTGCGTCGCCGGAAACGAGGCGCCCGCCCAGCGATTGGAAATAGGCGAGATAAGCCTTGTTGAGACTGTGCGGGTCGCGGATCGACCAGGGATCGCTCCAGCGCAGACCGCCGACGAGATCAGCCTTGATCGACGGTTCGATCGTCTTCAGTTCGCTTGAAGACAGTTTCTGATGATTGACGCCGAAGCCGGCCGAAAGCTTTTCCGCCTCCTTGTAGGCGGCATCCCGCTGCTTCTCGGTGCGGAAAACCTTCATCCAGCCGTCTTTACGGATGAGATCGCCCGCGCCTGACGCCGCGATCAGGTCCTGGTGCTCGCTGATCGAATGCTCGATCAGCGGCGCATAGAGATGGGCGATGCGCTGGTGCTGGGTAAAGCCCGAATGCCACCAATAGCGCGCCAGGAACGGCACCAGCCCCGGCAGGGCGCGGAGGTGGTAGTGGGCGTCGATGGTGTTGTTCAGCGCGTAACGGAAGAGCGCGCCGAAATCATGCGGGAAGCCATAGGGAAACACACCCTCGCGCTGGATCAGGCCCGCATTGCCGTAGGAGGTTTCCTCGCCGGCGCCGCGACGGTCGAGAAGCACCACCGACTTGCCGCGCCGCGCCAGATGGATGGCGGTGGAGATACCGACGATGCCGGCGCCGAGAACCACTACGTCAGTCTTCATTTGCAGCTGCCCCGTTTTCCGATCAAGACAAGCCGCGGCTTTGCTCGAGCCACGGCGCCAACGTCATTTCTTCTTCAGCGAGCGGCTGGAGAGGATGATCCGCTCGACGAGCAGTTCCAGCGATTTCATGATCTTCGGTATCCTCAAGGCAAAAGCGGCGGTATCGGCATCAATAGCCAAGCGGGCCTGCAAGGGCAAGCAAGGCGAGCCGACGGAGCGGACCTGCGGATGCAAGAAGGGCGACGTTGCCGCCGCCCATGTCCAACTACCTTGCGTTTGCGACCGCTCCCGTCAGCCTCGACGCACCAGGCCCGCGACCAGCGAAATCACCAGGAAGACGAGGAAGAGGAAGAAAAGGACCTGCGCGATACCCGCCGAGGTACCCGCAACGCCACCGAAACCAAGTACACCCGCTATGATTGCCACAACGAGGAAGACAAGCGCATAGTATAACATAGCAATTCTCCTTGCCAGGATTACTGCAAAGCAAACGCCACAACTATCACTTTGTTCCAAATATCTTATGAAATGCGCTCTGAGAAAATCTTCATTCCCACGGATATTAACCATTCATTTACCATGATAGACAAAAGAGTCCCAAATCGAGACGGTTTGTACCGGAAATGCCCGGAACATTCGGGATACTCTGACGTTCCTCCTCCATGGAATATGCAGGGTCGAAATGAAGATGCCGATAGCACATATCTGGAAAACGGCGGTTGCAGCGGGTCGGGAGAGAAAAGATCTCCAGGCTGGCAATCTTCACATCGGTAAGACGATGCGCGATCTTTACGTCAATAGCAGCGAAGATCAGAGTGCGAAACTCGAACATCTTCTCGAAGAACTTCGCCGGCGCGAACGGATGGCACAGAAGAAATAACCAAGCTTCCGCAAGACAATTGAAAAGCCGCCGCGGCCAGGGCCGGGCGGTTTTTCTTATGTCATCGCCTGTCTTCTTCTGTTTGCAACTTTACGCGCCTCTGGTTGCCGAGCTTGTGTCGACCCTTTTCCTAGCGCCGTGACATCCACTCGTCGATCTGACGCTCCGCCTCGTCGCGTGCGACCCCGTAGCGGGCCTGAATACGCCCCGCAAGCTCCTGCCGACGACCATCGATGACGTCGAGATCGTCGTTGGTGAGCTTGCCCCATTGCGCCTGCACCTTGCCTTTCAGTTCATGCCATTTGCCTTCGACGATATCCCAATTCATTGCTTTGCCTTTCGGTTTGATGGGCCGCCACACGCGCGGCCCGTGAACTCAGTTGCGGGTCTTCGCATGGCTGTCGTGGCGCGCGGCAACCGTGTAACTGCCATCATCGACCTGCACCTTGACCTGCAAGCGGCCCGCAGGAGTGACGTGCCATTCGATGGTCGCGTCCTCGACAAGCAGAGCCGGGTCAACCTCGGCGCAGGCACCATAGGCGTGCTTGAAGGCCCCGGCGGTCGCCTTGATCGCCGGCGAAAGCAGTTCGCGGCATTCGTCTACGGTTTCGAACGCCTCGGTCGGCGCCGGCACCTCGCGGCAGGCGTCCGTGGCCTGCATGCAGCCGACCAGGACCATGATGGCAGCTATGTGTTCCATGGGCATGCTCCCCAACGTCAAACTTGAGAACGGCAAACGGGGACGACTGCCCTCCTGTTCCACCGGACGAGATCTAATTTTTGTTGGAACCTTTGCCCACGTAGCGCGTTCGCCGCGCCCATGCCTCGCGCTTCAGATGCGCATGGACGCCGTTCCGGCAGCCGTCGCTGCCGGCGAGAGATGCTATGCCGGACCGGCGGCTATGGAACAAAACGCAGCAGTCGTCGTTTTCGCAACGATAACAAGTGCTGCGACTGCGGCCGAGCGATGGAGGAGATGCTGGGAGGCAAGGACACACCACACGTAGCTCGCCCATTGCGAGCAAGTCAAAGCTGGCCAATGACGCGGCACCGGGTGCGACAGATGCCTCATTGTCGTCATTCTGTTCGTCATCAGTCCCGACAAATCAATTTCAAGTAACCGATTCTATGTTCAACAGAGCAACCGGATAGGAACGCGTCATGAAGAAGATACTGATCGTAGCAAGCCTCATTCTCCCGCTGGCCGCCTGCACGCAAACAGAAAAGGGTGCGGCAATCGGCGCAACCGGTGGCGCCATTGTCGGCGGCGCAGCAACGGGCAATGTCAGAGGTGCTGCCGTGGGCGCAGCGATCGGCGGCGTTGCCGGTGCACTCATCGGGAATGCCAACGAACCGGGCCGCTGCATCTATCGCGACCGCTACGGCCGCCGCTATGAGGCCGCCTGCTGATCGGCACGAACAATGGAGAAACGGGCCTTGGCCCGTTTCTTCCGTTAAGGCGGGTTAGGCTCAAGGCCCGCACTCAGCCGCCGCCGCTTCCGCTTTCTCCAGCTTTTCAAGCAGATCGACGAAGAGCTCAGGAACCGGCTCCTGTTCCAGCGCTTGATAGAGCGCCTTCAATCTGGCGCCGATCAGCCCGTGGGCATCCGAATTTTCCGCGGCCACACCCGGTCCTCCGCCCTGCCCTTCCCCACTTTCGGTCCCGTCGTCCATGTTCCGCATCTACCGCCGCTTGCGGCCTTTCCGTTGTTTTCCAACCATCCGCACAGAAGACCGCCTGGCGAGTGTGCCGGATTTGCTCTAGGCCGAAAAACGTGTTCAAAACCATTCACGTATTCCGCCAGATGTCCCCTATCCTCAGAAAACAAACGAATCGTATTGCACCTAAGGAAGTCGTTGATGTCCCTTTCGACCCGGATCGCGCCACACCTGCCCTTCCTGCGCCGCTACGCCCGCGCCGTCACCGGTTCGCAGGCCGCGGGTGACGGATATGTGGCCGCCGTTCTCGAAGCCCTCATCGAAGACATCGGCCTCTTCCCGGATACGTCGAACGATCGAATCAGCCTCTACAAGCTATTCTGCTCGCAGTTCGAGAAGATTTCGATTGATCGGACGGAAAACGCCTCGCCCTTTGCCTGGGAACAACAGGCGGCCGCGAACCTGTCGCTGATCGCGCCTGCGCCGCGCCAAGCCTTCCTGCTCGTCTCGGTCGAAGGCTTCTCGATCGCCGATGCGGCGGAGATCATGGGTCTGAGCCAAGGCGAATTTTCGAAGCTCTTGACGGTTGCCTCGGAAGACATCTCACGCCAGGTCGCAACCGATGTGCTGATCATCGAGGACGAGCCGCTGATCGCGCTCGACATCGAAGACATGGTGACAAGCCTCGGCCACAGGGTCACGGGCATCGCCCGCACCCATACGGAGGCGCTGGATCTCTATCGCAAGACATCCCCGAGGATGGTGCTCGCCGACATCCAGCTCGCCGATGGCAGCTCGGGCATCGATGCCGTCAACGAAATCCTCACGCAGGCGACGGTGCCGGTGATCTTCATCACCGCCTTCCCCGAGCGACTGCTCACTGGCAAGCGGCCGGAACCGGCCTTCCTCGTGACCAAGCCGTTCAATCCGGACATGGTGAAGGCTCTGATCAGCCAGGCGTTGTTCTTCGACGAGCACGCCCGCTCGGCTCGGCGCTGATCTTTCCCCTTCAGCCAGGCAGTTGCCGTTCCGGCGGCTGCTCACGGATTTCTTCGACGATTGCAAGGACGATGAGAGAAAGCGGCAGCGCCAGCATGGCGCCGACCGCGCCCCACATCCAGGTCCAGAAGACGATCGCAATGAACACCAGAAACGGATTCACCTCGAGTTCACTGCCGAGGATGGCCGGAATGGCGAGATTTTCCATGGCCAGGTGAACGACGAAGAAAGCCACGGCCGGCGCCAGCGCCAGCCACAGCACCTCGTGCGTCATCAGCCCGCCGACGACAAGGCTCAGCGTCATCACCGTCACGCCGAGATAGGGAATGAAGCTTGAGACAAAAGCAAACAGGCCCCAGAGCGGCGGCATGGCGAGGCCACCGACGAGTGCGATGACCATCGTCACAGTTCCGAGTGCCAGATAGATCAGGCTGGCGATGGAGAAGTACCGCGCCAGTGCATCTTCAATGGCATTCATAATGCGGATGGCGCTGAGGCGCTGCTCGCGGCCGGCAAAGGCGAGAATGATGGCTTTGCGCAGTTCCAGCCGGCCAAGCAGAAACAAACCGAGCGCTGCGAGAAAGATCAAAGTCTGTACGAGGGCCGGTGTCAGTCCCCCGACGGTGGCAGCGAGCATCGGTCCGGCGTTCTTCATAACGGTATCGGCAATCGCATCGTTCCCTACGCTCCGCGCGACCGCCAGCCGCAACCACTCAAACCGGTCGACAAAGGGCATGATGCGCGCCACGACGCCCTCGGCAAGCTTCGGCGCTTCGGAGGCGAGTGCCGTCAGCGGGCCGAGCAATGCGTTGACGAGGAAGGACAGACCGATCACGAAAATCATCGCCAGCAGCAGGCCGCCGAAGATCGGCGGCAAACCATAGCGCGCCAGTGCGTCAGCCGTGCGCCCGAGAACGATACCGACAACGATCGCGAGCGTGATGGGCAGCAGGATCGTCTCCATGGTGTAGATGGCAGCGGACCCGGCAATGACGAAGAGGCCGACGATGCTCCAGGCAACCATCAGATCGATACCGTCACGCCGCGGCGCGGTCGACGGCGCCGCCGTCGCAACGGCCGCCTCCTCTTCGACAATGCGTCTTGCGCGCTTGTACTCGTGTGAAGCACCGGCTCGCCGCAAGGTTTCCAAGATCACGCCTCGCTGTCCCTCAGGCATGCCTCGCTGTCCTTCAGGCACGGACGCGCGACTGCCGTCCGGTCTTGCGGGCAGGACATCGAACTGCCCAGCCGCAGGCTTCGCCTCAGATTGCGGCACGCCGCCTGGATCGCGCTCGATCAATGACGTTCCGGTGGAAAGATATGCAGGGTCAGCGAGAGCAGACCGAGGCCGAGAATGATGACGAGCAAGGTGTTAGCGACACCCGCAGCGGTGTCCGGAATGAGACCGAAAGCGATCAGGACGCCCGCGAAAAGAAGGACACAGACCCGTGGTAGCCAATAGAGCATAGACAGTCCTCCCAAAGGTTGGCCCGGTTTTTTGGCCAGATTCTTGGTTCGGACGATAACGTGCGGGCTCGCCAATTGGTTCCCTGCGCGACCCAAGCGGCGCCACGAAAAACGCCGCCGGACAGGAGGTCCGACGGCGCTGAAAGCGTGATGCGGAAAAGCCCGTACCGCAGGGCTTAGGCGGCAGCGACGACGATGACCTCGACGAGGTATTCCGGGGTCGCAAGCTTGGCTTCGCCGGTAGCGCGCGCGGGGGTATGGCCCTGCGGAGCCCAGGCATCCCAGACGGAGTTCATCTTCGGGAAATCGGCCATGTCGGCAAGCCAGATGGTGGCCGAGAGGATGCGGGTCTTGTCGGTGCCGGCGAGCGCCAGAAGACGGTCGACTTCGGCAAGCGCCTGCTTCGTCTGCGTCACGACATCGTCACCGGCGTTGCCGACCTGGCCGGCGAGGTAAACGGTGTTGTTGTAGACCACGGCCTGGCTCATACGGGGGCCGGTTTCGAAACGCTTGATTTCCATGATCGTGTTCCTGAGGTTGGGCCGAACGGTCGTCCGGCCGAAAAGCGGCTGCCCGCCGCCCAGAGGCGAGAAGTGAAGGCGGCGCGACACCTCTACACCATCGTGTCTTGATGTCAAAGAAGCCGGGCAGTGGCTGCCCGGCTTCTCTTGTTTCCTCGGCGAAAATCAGCGGTGATGGATCAGGCCGCCTGCTTCTTCTTCGCCAATCGTGCCTTGATGCTCTCCACGTCCGCACGCGGCGTCGCGGCAAACAGCGTCCTGGTATAGCTGTGTTTCGGATCGGCGAAGACCTCGTCACGGCTGCCATATTCGACGGCTTCGCCGAAATACATCACCATGACGTCGTCGGCGATGTAACGCACGACCGAGAGGTCATGGCTGATGAAGACGTAGGTCAGCTTGAGCTCGTCCTGCAGATCGGCGAGCAGGTTCAAGACCTGTGCCTGAACCGAAAGGTCGAGCGCCGATACCGGCTCGTCGAGCACCAGCAGCTTCGGGTTCAGCATCAGCGCGCGCGCAATGGCGATACGCTGGCGCTGGCCACCGGAGAACATGTGCGGGTAGCGGTTGAAGTGCAGGTCGGTGAGACCGACCTTCTTCAACATCGTCATCGCCCGATCGCGACGCTCGTCGGCGGGCGTATCGGTATTGATGACCAGCGGCTCCATCAGGATGTCGCCGATCTTCTGACGCGGGTTGAGCGAGCCGTAAGGGTTCTGGAAGACGATCTGCACCTTGCGGCGCATCTCCGGCGTCATGTCGCCCTTGGCGATGTCGATCTTCTTGCCTTCGATCAACAGCTCGCCCGAGGTCGCCGGGTCGATCAAGGTGAGGATGCGGCCAAGCGTGGACTTGCCGCAGCCGCTCTCGCCGACGATCGCCAGCGTCTTGCCCTGTTCGACGCTGAAGCTCACGCCCTTCAAGGCATGAACGGTCTTTGCCTTCTTTATAAGGCCGCCGGGGATATGGTAGTCACGCACCAGGTTGCGCGCTTCGAGGATCACGCTCATTGGGCCGCTCCTTCATCGACGAAGAGTTCGGAGATCGTCGGCAGACGATCGCCGGTCGCATTGTCCGGCAGAGCCGCCAGAAGTGCGCGCGTATAGTTGCTCTTCGGATTTTCGAAGAGCGTCAGCACGTCGGCCTCTTCCATCTTGCGGCCCTTGTACTGAACGACCACCCGGTCGGCGGTCTCCGCGACCACGCCCATGTTGTGCGTGATCATGATCAGGCCCATCTTGTGCTCGGCCTGCAGCTTCATCAGCAGGTCGAGGATCTGCTTCTGGATCGTCACGTCGAGCGCAGTGGTCGGCTCGTCGGCGATCAGAAGCTTCGGGTTGCAGGCGATTGCGATCGCGATCATCACACGCTGGCACTGGCCGCCTGACATCTGATGCGGGAAGTGACCGAGCCGCTCGGCCGGATCGGGAATGCCGACCGCCTCGAACAGTTCGATCGCCCGCTTGCGGCGACCGGCCTTGTCGAGACCCATGTGGATGCGCAGCACTTCCTCGATCTGGAAGCCCACGGTGAAGCACGGGTTGAGGCTGGCGATCGGCTCCTGGAAGATCATGGCAATGTCCTTGCCGATGATCTTGCGTCGCTCGTTCGCCGACATGCCCAAGAGGTCGCGGCCGTTGAAGGTGAGCTTGTCGGCCGTCACCTTCGCCGTCCAGGGCAGAAGTCCCATGGCGGCCAGCATCGACACGGACTTGCCCGAGCCGCTCTCGCCGACGATCGCCAAAACCTCGCGTTCGTGGACCTTCATGGAGACGCCGTTGACGGCGCGGAAGGGACCGGCGGCCGTCTGGAATTCGACGACCAGGTTTTCGATTTCGAGAAGCGCCATGATCAGGACCTCTTCAGCTTGGGATCGAGAGCATCGCGCAGGCCGTCCCCCATCAGGTTGATTGCCAGCACCGTGATCAGGATCGCGATACCCGGAAGCGTGACCACCCACCAGTGGCTGCTGATGAACTCGCGGGCTTCGGCGAGCATCGTGCCCCATTCCGGTGTCGGCGGCTGGGCGCCCATGCCGAGGAAGCCGAGGGCTGCAGCGTCGAGAATGGCGCTCGAGAAGGAGAGCGTCGCCTGGACGATCAGCGGCGCCATGCAGTTGGGCAGGATCGTCTTGAACATCAGGCGGCCGTGACCGGCCCCCGCCACCTTGGCGGCGACGACATAGTCACGGGTCTTTTCGCTCATGACGGCCGCGCGCGTCAGGCGCACGAAGTGCGGCTGGAAGACGAGCGCGATCGCGATCATGGCGTTGACGAGGCCCGGTCCGAGAACAGCCACAAGCACCAGGGCGAGCAGCAGCGACGGGAAGGCGAGGATGATGTCCATCACGCGCATGATGACGGTATCGACCCAGCCACGGAAGTAGCCGGCGATGACGCCAAGCGCGATGCCGCCGACGAGCGACAACGTCGTGACGATGACGCCGACGAACAGCGAGAAGCGCGTGCCGTAGATCAGACGGGACAGCATGTCGCGGCCGACGGCGTCGGTACCGAGCAGGTAGCCGGCGCGGCCGCCCTCCTGCCAGATCGGCGGAACCAGAACCGCATCACGGTACTGCGCCACCGGATCATGGGGCGCGATCCACGGCGCAAAGACCGCCAGCAGAACGAGGAGCAGGAAGAACACGAGGCCGATGACGGCGCCGCGGTTCTCGGAGAAATAATACCAGAACTCGGCCAGTCGCGCCCGGCGGGACGGATCGGTCGAAACGGCGCTTGTTGCAGCAGCTTGAGACATGACGCCCTCCTTAGTGCCGGATACGCGGATTGATCAGACCGTAGAGCAGGTCGACGATGAGATTGACCACCATGATCACCGCAGCGATGACCAGCAGGCCCCCCTGGATGACGGCGTAGTCACGACGCGACACCGAATCCACCATCCACTTGCCGATACCCGGCCACGAGAAGATCGTCTCCGTCAGGATCGCGCCGGCGAGCATGACGCCCACCTGCAGACCGATGGTGGTAACCACCGGGATCAACGCGTTGCGCAGCGCATGGACGCCAACGACGCGGAAGGTCGAAAGACCCTTGGCGCGCGCCGTGCGGACGTAATCTTCAGAGAGGACTTCAAGCATCGCCGAGCGCGTCTGGCGCGCGATGACCGCAAGCGGAATGGTGCCAAGCACGATCGTCGGCAGGATCAGGTGGCTGACCGCCGACTTGAAGGCGCCGGCCTGGCCGGACAGCAGCGAGTCGATCAGCATGAAACCGGTAACCGGCGGGAAGAAGTACATCAGCGAGATACGGCCCGAGACCGGCGTCCACTGCAGCATGCCGGAGACCAGCATGATGAGCAGCAGGCCCCACCAGAAGATCGGCATGGAGAAGCCGACGAGTGCGGTGCCCATCATCGCCTGGTCGATGGCCGAGCCGCGCTTGATCGCCGCAATCACGCCGGCCGGAATGCCGAGGATGATCGCAAACAGGATCGCGCAGAGCGAAAGCTCGACGGTCGCCGGGAACAGCTCGAAGAACTGGTCGATGACCGGCTTCTTGGTCACGATCGAAGTACCGAAATCCCCGTGGAGCACGCCCCAGAGATAGTCGAGGTACTGGACCACGATCGGCCGGTCGAAACCGAGCGCATGTGAAATTTCAGCATGCCGCTCCGGCGACATGACGCGCTCGCCCGAAAGCAGCGCCACCGGATCGCCCGGAAGCAGGCGAATGAAGGAGAAGGCGATGATGGAGACCCCGACGAAGGTCGGTATCAGGACAGCCAATCGCCCCAAGAGAAATCGGAACATGTTAAACCCCGCGCCATGTTGCCGCGGCATTGTATCCCGCCGCTGGCACCACTGCATGCTTTCCCACTTAACGGCGAAGCATACAGCAAGTCGAAATGCCACAGCGACCTTTTGCGCTCCAGGAGGAACTCGGGTCGCTATAGTGGATGCAAAGAGGGGCGCTTGCCCTTGGCAAACGCCCCCTTAAGGATCAGTTAACTAAATTACTCGGTGATGTCCACGCCGTCGAAGGCAAAATCGCCGAGCGGGCTCTGAACGAAGCCCTCGACATTCTTGCGCATCGGCACGACGGAGAGCGAGTGGTCGATCGTCGCCCACGGCGCCTCGCGCTTGAAGACGGCCTGGGCCTCTTCGTAGAGCTTGGTGCGCTCGGCGATATCCGAGGTTTCCTTCGCCTTCTTCACGAGGGTGTCGAATTCCTGGTTGCACCACTGCGCACGGTTGTTGCCGCCGACAGCATTGCAGCCGAGAAGCGTGTCGAGGAAGTTGTCCGGGTCGCCGTTGTCGCCGGTCCAGCCGAGGATGACGGCACCGTCACGATCCTTCGCCTTGGACTTGTCGAGGTATTCGGCCCATTCGTAAGAGACGATCTCGACCTTGACGCCGACCTTGGCGAAGTCCGACTGCATCAGTTCAGCTGCGCGGCGAGCGTTCAGCATGTACGGACGCGAAACCGGCATTGCCCAGAGCTTCATCGACAGGTCCTTGACGCCTGCGTCCTCGAGCATCTTCTTGGCTGCTTCCGGCTCGTAGGTGTCGTCTTCAAGCTTGTCGTTGTAGGACCACATCGTCGGCGGGATCGGGTTGACGGCCGGCTGGGCAGCGCCCTGGAAGACGGCGTCGACGATTGCCTGCTTGTTGATCGCCTTGTTCAGCGCCTTGCGCACTTCCGGCTTGTCGAACGGAGCCTGGGTCGTGTTGTAGGCGAGGTAGGCGACGTTGAGGCCGGCCTGTTCCATGACCTTCAGGTTCGGGTCAGCCTTCATCTTTTCGACGTCGGCAGCGTTCGGATACGGCATCAGGTGGCATTCGCCGGCCTGGAGCTTCTGGAAGCGAACCGAAGCGTCGGTGGTGATTGCGAAGACGAGGTCGTCGATCTTCTGCTTGCCGCCCCAGTAGTCCGGGTTCGCCTTGTAGCGGATGACAGCATCCTGCTGGTAGGCGACGAAGGCGAACGGACCGGTGCCGAGCGGCATCTGGTTCATCTGCTCCATCTTGCCGTCAGCCTGCAGCTTGTCGGCATATTCCTTCGACAGGATCGAAGCGAACGGCATTGCGATGTTGGCGAGGAACGGAGCTTCCTTGCGCGTCAGGGTGAACTTGACGGTCAGGTCGTCAACCTTTTCGACCGACTTGATGACTTCCGGGAAGCCCATGCCGGCTGCGTATTCCCACGAAGCGCCGGTGATGTACTTGTTCCACGGATTGTCGGCCTTCAGCTGGCGCTCGTAGGAGAACACCACGTCGTCGGCGGTCAGCTCGCGGGTCGGCGTGAAGAACTCGGTCGTCTGGAACTTGACGCCCGGACGCAGCTTGAACGTGTATACGAGACCGTCGTCGGAAATCGTCCAGCTCTCGGCAAGGCCCGGCTCGACTTCGGTCGTGCCCTTCTTGAACTCGAGCAGGCGGTTGTAGACCGTGTGTGCCGCCGCGTCGAACGTCGTGCCGGCGGTATACAGGCCCGGGTCAAAACCCTCAGGCGAACCTTCCGAGCAATAGACGAACGTCTTCGACCAGGCAGAGCCGGCCATCAGCGTGGCAAGCGCCGTCGCTGCAAACAGAGTAGTGAGCTTTTTCATGAGCTTTGCTTCCCAGATTTGTTTTTGTTCTCGAGTTTTCCTGACGCGGAATGCCGTTGCCCCCCGGTCAAGGCCGGATGGAACGACATTTGGCGTCGCATTGCAATAAGTCGCCGCATAAATTTGTCTATGCGAAAAATTCGCCCGCAGGTAGAGCCGGGATCTCTGTCCACTGTTTTAGAATCGACTGACGAATCAATGCAGCGCGACACCTTCGAACCAAGGCTTCCCGGCTGTTTCCGCAGGGTTTACAACGTGCCTTGTTCGTCCCTCCACCGGGGCTAGTCTCGCCCCGGATGCCCGCCTTTATTCTAGCGCGAACGGCGGGCCTGCGGAATACACGATCATTCGCCTCACGAGAGTGAGATTCGGTACCGACAGGTTTCCGTCAATCCCAAGATACTATGGTAGAAATCACCAACAGGATTGTGCAATAGAATGTATACAAAACTCGGGGGAGACAATCGACGTGCCCAGACGTCCTTGGGAGGGACCGGCAGCCGCCTTTTACAGTTTGCCGTCTTTCGGCAGGTTTGCCGAGGGACGGGCATGATGCTTGCTGCCAGCAATGCCGGCGCCGATCTTTGCCGGTTGATCGCTCCGGCGCGCCGGATAGACTGCCGCGCGACGACAAGGGGATAGCCATTCCGTGGCGGCTTTGCTGGAAAATCACAGGCGATACGATCTTCGCGACGAACTTGAGAAAGCGCTGAACCGCGTAGACTTCTTCCGCATCTTCCACACGATGGCGCTCAGGTTCGGCTTCAGCCATTTCGGCATTCTTCAGCTCGGCAACGAGAACGACGCGTGCATGCTGTCCACCCGCCTGGTGCTGCATGATCTTCCGTCCGGGCTTGCCGAGGAATACGACAAGCGCCACCGCTTCGGTGACTCCCTCTTCTACAAGACGCTGCACCGGTCGGCGATTTCCTCCATCTGGCGGACGGACGACCCGGGCTGCGACACCAGCCAGAATTTGCTCGTGCAGCTCGGTTTCGAGCTGCTGCTCAGCGTGCCCGTGCATGCGGCTGCCACCGGCGCGCGCTACGCCGTTCTCTTTCTCGGTGATGGCGATGACATCGGCCGCACCGAGCATGTCGAAGTCGCCTATGACGCGGTCTCAGCCTTCGACTACTTCTATCGCATCGCGCTGGCCAACAAGACCGGCATGGGCCTAACGCCGCGGGAGACCGAAATTCTCAAGTGGATCTCGCACGGGAAGACGGCAAGCGAGATCGCTCTCATCGTTTCCGTGTCGGAGCACACCGTGAATTCCCACACCGCAACGATCCTGAAGAAGCTTGATGTCGTCAACCGCACCCAGATGGTGGCGAAGGCGATCCGAGAACAGATCATCCAGTGACAGCCGATGCGTGGTATCCCACTACACCACGCCCAACGAACAGGACGCCTGCAAATCAGCAAGGGTATCGGTCATGACGCGAAAAGCTCACATCCTGCTCGTTGACGACGATCCGACTGAAAACCTGATCCTGCGCGCCTTGATCCGCAAGGTGAGCAATATCGAGATCGAGCTGCATTACTGCCAGACGATGGAGGGCGCGCTGGAGTTCCTGCGCTCGGGCAAGCCGGTGTCGATGATCCTCCTGGACAACCGACTTCAGCCGCAGCGCGATTTCCGCGAGACCGTGCCGGCGCTTCGGCACCAGGGTTACATCGGGCCGATCGGGGTGATTTCGGCGTCGCTCGCCGATCCCTACTTTCAGAATCTGGAGGAGTATGGTGCCGACTTCCGCATCGACAAGGCGGAAATCGACCCGACCGCGATCGATTTCATATTGCGGGAATATCTGCCGCAGGGGTGAACCCAGCGAAGCTCCGCTACAGCGCCGCGCGTTCTATCAGACGCGCAAAGGTCGCTGTAGCACTTTGATTTGCTGCATATCTTTGTCCTTAAAACGAGGTCGATTTAAGGTGACATGCACTAGGCCCTGGATCGTCAGGCAGCCGTGGTCTGCGGACGCTTCGTTTCTTCGAGACCGAGCAGGAAGTTGATCTGGGGACGCGCCTTGACGAGGTCGTCGATCGTGTAGCCCTGAAGCACCTCAAAGAAGGCGTTGAGCGCCTTGCGGAGCGCCGAATTGAGGCCACAGCTATCGACGAGCGGACAGTCGATCTCGCCGGCCTCGAAGCATTCCGCCATGGCGAAGCTGTCTTCCGTTACCTTGACGACATCGAACAGGGTGATGGCGGATGCGGGCTTCGGCAGGCGCACGCCGCCATTGCGGCCGCGGACGGTCTCGACAAGGCCGGCCTTGGTCAGCGGCTGCAGGATCTTGAAGAGAAACAACTCGGAAACGCCATAGGCCCTGGCGATTTCGGGAATGCGGCTGAGCTTTTCTCCGTTGGCGGCGCAGTACATCAACATGCGAACCGCGTAGTTCGTTTGTTTCGTCAGACGCATCATTCACTCCGGCATTCGAGAGGTTCACGAGTTCATCATATAGGACGGATCGTAGTTTGGAACAATTCCAAAAAGCTCGAAAATTCACTTCTTGTTGAGTGTTAACCGTTTCCCGATTGACTGTTCTGGGCGCTGAGGTCAAGAAAGATGAGCATTTTTGTTAACTTAGCTCAAACAAGAAAATGGAGGAAGCGATGTCCGTTTCAAGAGCAGCGATGGGCGTTTTGTCCCTGACGGCAACCCTGCTTACGACGAGCGCCGCCTGGGCCGACGGTGAGGTCAATATCTATTCCTACCGGCAGCCCGATCTGATCAAGCCGCTGCTCGACGCCTTCACCAAGGAAACCGGCATCACCACCAACGTGCTCTTCCTCGACAAGGGCCTCGTCGAGCGCATCCAGGCCGAAGGCGCCAACTCGCCGGCCGACGTGATCCTGACGGTCGACATCAGCCGCCTGACCGAAGCCAAGGACGCAGGCGTCACCCAGCCGGTCGTCAACGAGACGATCAGCAAGGACATCCCGGCACATTTCCGCGATCCTGACGGCAACTGGTTCGGCCTCACCACGCGCGGCCGCGTCGTCTACGCTTCCAAGGACCGCGTCGCCCAGGACGACATCACCTATGAAGAACTTGCCGATCCGAAGTGGAAGGGCAAGATCTGCACCCGCGACGGCCAGCACTCCTACAACATCGGCCTGTTCGCCTCGATGATCGCCCACCATGGCGAAGCCGAAACCGAGAAGTGGCTGACGGGCCTCAAGAACAATCTCGCCAAAAAGCCCGACGGCGGCGACCGCGACCAGGCCAAAGCGATTCTCGCCGGCGAATGCGACCTCGCACTCGGCAACACCTACTATGTCGGTCTGATGCTGACCAACGAGAAGGAGCCGGAACAGAAGGATTGGGCTGCCGCCATCAAGGTGCTCTTCCCGAACGCCAAGGACCGCGGCACGCACGTCAACATCTCGGGCATGGCACTCGCCAAGAACGCCCCGAACAAGGACAACGCGCTGAAGCTGATGGAATTCCTGTCGGAAGGCGAAGCCCAGAAGATCTACGCCGAGCAGGTCTACGAATATCCGGTGCTGCCGGGTGCCGAGCCCTCCGACGTGGTCAAGTCCTTCGGCACGATCAAGCCCGACGAGCTGCCGTTGGCCGACATTGCCGCCAACCGCAAGAAGGCATCGGAACTGGTCGACAAGGTCGGCTACAACGACGGCCCGCAGGACTGATCGCGAACCGAACTCGCGTTACGGACAGCGGGCCTCGGCCCGCTGTTTTCGTTTCAGGTCGCTGGACGGCAAGAACCGCAGGCTCATTGGGCCCCGGCACGCAACTGGGCAGCATAGTCGAGGATTGCCTTGCGACGCTCGGGCGTGCCGGGATGGGTCGACAGGATGCTGGTGTCGCCGTGGTCATCGAGCTTGTCTTCGAGCAGATCAAAGAAGCGGGCGATCGCCGTCGAATCCCTGCCGGCCTTCTGCATCAACTCGACCGAGTGCCTGTCCGCAGCACTTTCCGCGCCGCGTGAGTAGGACAACGTCAAAAGACCGGCGCCCTGTACCAGAATGTCTTCAGCACCGGACCCGATGTCGCCGCCGATCATCATGATCAGCCCGGCGACGCCGGCGGCACGGTAGATCTGCCGCAGGCTATGCTCGAGCTCGACGTGACCGATCTCGTGCGCCAGCACACCGATGATCATTTCGGTATCGTCGCCGGCAAGCTCGATCAGCTCGTCGGTGACAATCAGCGTGCCGTCGGGTAGCGCGAAGGCATTCGGGCCGATGGTGCCACCCTTGCGGAAGTTGAGCCTATATCCGCCCTCGCCGCGATCGGACTGGCGCGCGATCGCGTTGAACCCGTCACGGATCTTGTTCTGCCGCTCAGCTGAAAGCGCCGACGTGTCGAGCAGCGTTCGATCCATTGTTTCCAAGGTGCTTGCCGACATGATCTTCGGCACGATCGGCGGCGTCACCAGCACGGCGACTTCGACGAGCGCCGGCACGGCATAACGATAGATGGCCACGCCGCAGAGCACGGTCGCCAAAACGACCGCGATCAGGCGCGGGTGGAAACGCTCCCACTCGTGGACGAGACTGGTTTTTCCCTTCCGTTTGAGGAAGCGATCCATGGCGTCGTTGTCGGTCGTCTCGAACAGCGAACCGTCGGGAAACTCGACACGACGCGGAATGGCGCCGACACGCGCGGAAATGTCGACGGCGGCAAGCACGCCGCCTGCAAGTTCGACACCGTC
This sequence comes from Ensifer sp. 22521, assembly GCF_052044795.1. Lineage (NCBI taxonomy): Bacteria > Pseudomonadati > Pseudomonadota > Alphaproteobacteria > Hyphomicrobiales > Rhizobiaceae > Ensifer > Ensifer sp. 22521. The sequence continues at coordinate 83,536 of NZ_JBQENM010000001.1, read as the reverse complement.
CTCACCCAAGGCTTTGACGCCGCCGCCATCTTCGATCAGCCGCGAGGGCGCCGACCGGCTGGAACCGGCCGGATGCCACTCGCCAACAGCAATCTCTGTGACGCTAGAAGCCAAAGTCGAAGCCTTCGAAATCCATGAACTCCGAACCAACGGCCGAACCTTCCTGGGCGATCTTGTCGAACATCTCGCCGACATTACCTTCGAAATGTACACCCGTATGTTCATTGACATAGCGCGTCATGCGCACCGCAGCCCAGGGACGCATCAGGCCCAGTGTGAGGAGGGTGACGATCACGTTGGTGATCGTGATCCAGGCGTAACGGCCCCGCGACAGATCGCTCGTCAGCTGATGCTTGCCGTCGAAGGTCGTTGCCGACCAGGCGACGTTGCGAACGCCAGCACGATAGAACAGCGTCGCGACCCCGAAGATCGAGAAGAACGCGATGTAGCCGATGACGAACAACGCAATCATCGAAACCTGCAATTCCGGGGTGGCCACATAGGAACCGTCGAACAGCGTCATGATCACGGCCAGGTTGAGGAAACCGATAAAGGCGATGATCAGCAGGCCAGCAACGATGATGGCCGCCGACAGGAACCAGGACTTGTAGATCGCACCGACCGAAGGATCGGTCGTAAATGCCCTTTGTCCGTAACGCAGGTTGCTGCCGATGTAGCGGTAGGACCAGCGGCTGGCGAGCGGCACCAGGATTCCGAGCGTCAGAACCGAGATGACCGGACCGACGATAAAGGCGAGGAACGCACCGCCGACGCCGCCGACGAAATCGAACCGCACATTGCGATAGCTGGTGACGCGGGCGCTGAAACGCAGGCCCCTGACGACCAGCCACGGCAAGAAGACCACCAGCAGCAGCGCAAGGATGATGCCGGCGATCGGCACGAAGGTCAGCATGACGTTGTAGAAAATCAGGTAGGCGAACACGATCACTCGGCCGATCAGGATCTGCTTGCCCTTCGCATGATATTCGAAGGCGCGCCCGAGCAGCACAGTATTGCCATAGAAATAGCGGTTGCGGCGGACTTTTGCCCAGGCGGAATAGATGCCGAGCGTGATGATCGTCAGCAGCACGTTGACGATCCAGATGCCAAAATACTCTTTTCCGCTACCGCTGAACGACAGGCGGTGGAAATTGTCCGGTACCCTCTGCGTCGACGTCCCTTGCATCGACGCCGTTTCGGCCACGACCATGATAAAACCTCTCTCAATGAAATCAGCTTGCGGCCGCCCGCTAACAGACAGGCGCCGCGTTGCGACAGGATGACGTCATTTGTGAACCCAGCGAACTGTGGCTATCCCCCCGGATGAGCCTTCCATGCAAAAGAACGATCGAAATGCCTGCAATATTCGACCGAGGCGCGAATCAATTTTCAGCGCCTCGGGGATATCAAATTAGTTGCAGCGCAGCATGGCATGCAACAGGAAAGGAGCTCCCGAGGGAGGTCCCCGGCGCGCAACAAAAAAGGGCCTCCCGAAGGAGGCCCTGAGGCGGGAGGATCTGATGTCCCGTTACTTCATCGTCGGCATGACGAACTCGGCACCATCCTTGATGCCCGAGGGCCAGCGCTCGGTGATGGTCTTCGTGCGGGTCCAGAACTTGATCGAGTCCGGGCCATGCTGGTTCAGGTCGCCGAAGGACGAGGACTTCCAGCCACCAAAGGAGTGGTAGGCGAGCGGAACCGGGATCGGCACGTTGACGCCAACCATGCCGATGTTGATGCGCGAGGCGAAGTCGCGGGCCGCATCGCCGTCACGGGTGTAGATCGCGACGCCGTTGCCATATTCGTGCTTCATCGGCAGGTCGAGGGCTTCCTCGTAGTTCTTGGCGCGAACGACCGAGAGAACCGGTCCGAAGATTTCCGTCTTGTAGATGTCCATGTCCGGGGTGACATGGTCGAACAGGCAGCCGCCGATGAAGTGGCCGTTTTCATAGCCCTGCAGCTTGAAGTCGCGGCCGTCGACCACGAGCTCAGCACCCTGCTCGACACCGCTGTCGATCAGGCTTCTGATGCGCTGTTCGGCTTCCTTGGTGACGACCGGACCCATGTCGGCCTTTTCGTCGGTGTAGGGACCGATGCGCAGGCTTTCGACCATCGGGGTCAGCTTCTGAATCAGGCGGTTGGCGGTTTCTTCACCGACCGGGACGGCAACCGAGATCGCCATGCAGCGCTCGCCGGCCGAGCCGTAGCCGGCGCCCATCAGCGCATTGGCGGCCTGGTCGAGATCGGCGTCGGGCATGATGATCATGTGGTTCTTGGCGCCGCCGAAGCACTGGGCGCGCTTGCCGTTCATCGCTGCCGTGCCATAGACGTAGCGGGCAATCGGGGTCGAGCCGACGAAGGTAACGGCGGCAATATCCGGATGGGTCAAGATCGCGTCGACGGCGCCCTTGTCGCCGTTGACGACGTTGAGGATACCTGCCGGCAGGCCAGCTTCAATCATCAGTTCTGCGAGGCGCATCGGAACGGACGGGTCACGCTCGGACGGCTTCAGGATGAAGGCGTTGCCGCAGGCGATCGCCGGGGCGAACATCCACATCGGGATCATCGCCGGGAAGTTGAACGGCGTGATGCCGGCGCCGATGCCGACGGCCTGGCGGATCGAGTACATGTCGATGCCGGGGCCTGCACCTTCGGTAAATTCGCTCTTCTGCAGATGCGGAATGCCGATGACGAATTCGCAGACTTCGAGGCCGCGGACGAGGTCACCTTTGGCGTCTTCGACGGTCTTGCCGTGTTCGCGCGAGAGTATCTCGGCGAGTTCGTTCATATGCGTGTTCAGGAGCTCGACGAACTTCATGAAGACGCGGGCACGGCGCTGCGGGTTGGTGGCCGCCCATTTCGGCTGCGCCGCCTTGGCGCTTTCGACCGCTGCCGCAAGCTCCGCCTCGCTCGCCAGCGCAACGGTGCCCTGCACTTCGCCGGTTGCCGGGTTGAAGATGTTGCTGACGCGACCGCTCTTGCCGGCGACGCGCTTGCCATCGATGAAATGACCGAGTTCGTACATGGTTGGTTCCTCCAGACCTTGATTGTGGCGGCATGATCGCACTACGATTTCAACAAAGCAATTTCCGATATTCAGCAACCGTTGTGCAAAAACTAAAGTCCATGGTGTTGAGACGAGGTATCTGCCTATGAATTGGGACGATGTGAGAATGTTTCTAGCCGTGGCGCGCACCGGGCAGATCCTGGCGGCATCGAAGCGGCTCGGCGTCAACCATGCCACGCTCAGCCGCCGGGTGACGGCGCTCGAGGAAACCTTGAAGACCCGGCTTCTCGTGCGCCGGCCGAATGGCTGCGAGCTGACCGCCGAAGGGGAAATCTTCCTGACGGCAGCCGAGCGGATGGAGACGGAGATGCTGGCGGCGCAATCGCAGATCGGCCGGATCGACACGGCGATCGCCGGCACAGTGCGCATCGGCGCGCCCGACGGCTTCGGCGTCTCGTTCCTGGCGCCGCGCCTTGGGCGGCTGACGGCCCGCTATCCGGAACTGAAGCTGCAACTGGTGCCGGTGCCGCGTTCCTTTTCGCTGTCGCAGCGCGAGGCCGATATCGCAATCACCATCGAGCGACCGGAACAGGGGCGCCTCGTCTCCTCGAAGCTTACGGATTACACGCTCGGTCTTTACGCCTCATCGGACTACCTGGAAAAACACGGGACGCCGCAGACGATTGACGATCTGAGGGAACATCGCCGCATCGGCTATGTCGAGGACCTGATCTTCACGCCATCTCTGAATTTCTCCGCCGAGATCATGCGAAGCTGGGACGCCTCGTTCGAGATCTCCAGCGCCACCGGCCAGACGGAAGCCGTGCGCTCCAGCGCCGGCATCGGCATCCTGCACAACTATATCGCCCGCCACACGCCGGAGCTCAAACGCATCCTGCCGGAAACGACGATCCGCCGCGCCTATTGGACCACCTATCACGAAAGCGCCCGGGACCTCGTGCGCGTGCGCACGGTGGTCACCTTCCTGCAGGAATTGGTAACGGCGGAACATCAGATCTTCGTCTGAGACCGGACCGGGCCAGGATGCACGAGAGACGGCGCGTCCGCGGGGCGCACGAGCACGATCGACGGGAGCGGCGCACCGAGGCGCTTCAAACGAGAAAGAGAAGAAATAAGGAGAATGGTACGGTTGCCAGAAGCCGTTTTTTGTCCCACATTTTTCGAAGTGCCTGAGTTTGCTTGCTTTTCAGAATTCCTGCGGGCCCACCATGCGTCACATCGCATCGTAAACTCTGAAGTCTGAAACTGCGGGCTCTGGGACGCAAATCCCCAAAGCCCGCAAATTAAGGTTTACGGCTGCAGATTGACGGTAAGCTTTGCGATTTCACCGTTAAAGGCGAACGGGACCTGATAATCAGTTTCATCTACACCTGTGCGAGTATCGACGCCCACATCGAAAGTCTCATCCCAAGGCATGAGCGCCGGGATCGTGTGTGGTATTTTCGCGTTCGCGACCTCCTTGCCGTCCACCTTCAGGACGCCAGTGCCGCCCTTGCCCATGCCGGGTCCGTCAGATTTGAAATCGAACACCAGCGTGTGCTTGCCGGATGAAAGGGTGTCCTGCCCCTCCCAACGGAAGCGCTCCATATTGACGAAGTTGTACAGAAATACGGGTTTGCCCTTGAGGAGATAGAACCCGTATCCACCGAAGCGCCCCCCCGTGGTGACGAGCATACCTTCGCCGCCGTTTTCGGGAACGGTTACCTCTGCGGTGATCGTGTAGGATTTGTTGATGACGTTGGGTGCATTGCTTGTCGGAATACCTGGCATCACGCCGGCGTAGCTGAACTCCTTCCGTCCGGCGGTGGCGCTCGGCCGTGGCGTCTCAAGGCGTTCCAGGATCGAGTTGTCCAATGGGAAGACGTCGTACTTCGCCGCTTCCATCAGAAACAGTTCCTGCATCTGGTGCAATTTTTCCGGCATTTTTGCAGCAAGGTCGTTGTTCTGGGAATAGTCCTCAGTGAGGTTGTACAGTTCCCATTTATAGCCATCGACGACGTCCGGCATCGCCGTCGTGCCCATCAACCACGGCGCTGCTGGTGGTGTCGTGCAGGCATACCAGCCATCGCTGTAGATGCCGCGATTGCCGAACATTTCAAAGTATTGCGTTTTGCGGGCAGATGAGGCTTGGGCATTGTCCCATGTATAGGCCATGCTCACGCCTTCGATCGGTTTCTGCGCAACGCCATCGACCATAACCGGGGCGGTTATGCCTGTTGCTTCGAGGATCGTAGGAACGATATCGATCATGTGGTGGAACTGAGTGCGAACTCCACCGGCTTCCTTGATCCGTGCGGGCCAGGACATCGCCATGCCCTGACGCGTGCCGCCGAAGTGCGAAGCAACCTGCTTCGTCCATTTGAACGGCGTGTCAAACGCCCATGACCAGGCAACCGACATATGCGGATAGGTTTGGTTGGAGCCCCATTTATCATAGAACGCCATCTGCTCTGCGACCGGCATCTGCATGCCTTCGATCGTGATCAGTTCGTTCGGGGTTCCGAGCACGCTTCCTTCGGCGCTGGTGCCGTTGTCACCTTCAATGTAGATGACGAGGGTGTTGTCGAGCTTACCCAGATCATCGACGGCCTGGATAACCCGCCCGATCTCATGGTCCGAGTAGGCCACGTAGGCAGCAAACACCTCAGCCTGGTGCGCGAACAGCTTCTTGCTCTCTTCGTCGAGAGAATCCCATTTCGGGAGGCTCTCTGGCCATTCGGTTAGCTGCGTGTTGGCGGGAATGACGCCGAGCTTTTTCTGATTGGCGAAAATCTGCTCGCGCAACTCGTTCCACCCCATGTCAAACTTGCCCTTGAACTTGTCGATCCATTCCTTGGTTGGATGGTGGGGGGCATGAGTGGCACCGGGCACGTAGTAAACGAGGAACGGCTTGTCGGGTGCTGCCGCATTTAGCTGCTTTATATGATCAATGGCGTTGTCGGCCGTGTCCGTTATGAGGTTGTAGTCGGGCTTACCGGTCCAGGGGAAAATCTGGGTGGTGTTCTGGAACAGGTACGGCTCCCATTGATTGGTGTCGCCACCCATGAACCCATAGAAGTAGTCGAAGCCCATACCCGTCGGCCATTGATCGAACGGACCAGCGGCGCTGTACTGAAAAGCGGGCGTGTTGTGGTTCTTTCCGAACCAGGACGTGGCGTAGCCGTTCTGCTTCAGGATCTCGCCGATCGTAGCGTTCTCTATGCCGATGATCGAGTCATAGCCGGGATAGCCGGTTGCCTGCTCGGAGATGACGCCGAAACCCGCTGAATGGTGATTGCGGCCGGTGATAAGCGCGGCGCGCGACGGCGAGCAGAGCGCGGTGGAATGGAACTGCGTAAAGCGCAACCCCGCGTTTGCGACACGGTCGAGTGCCGGCGTGGGGATCACGCCTCCGAAAGTGCCCGCAACGCCGTATCCAGCGTCATCGGTCATGATCAGAAGGATGTTCGGGGCGCCCTTTCGGGGGACGATCTGCGGTGGCCAATAGGGTTTTGAGGCTTTCGCGTCGAGGCCGATTTCTCCACCGAACGCCGCCGGCGGGTTCGGTAGATATCGACCGTCGATCGTCGTTGTTGCGCTGGGCGAACCCAATTCACCCGTGGTTTCCTGCGCATTGGCATTGAAATTCGAAGCTGCCGTCAAACTCAAGGTGGCAAGAAAGAGCGTACCTAGTCTTAGCATGTCGCTTCTCCTCCGGTGAAAAAAAGAGAATTACAGAATGCTAAAATTAGGCAAGGTTGTAACAGTTACGAAGCCGGTTCGCATGCCCTGCGGACTGGGTGTCAGCGTGGGACAATCTGAGGGAAACGCATAACGTTGCGTGGGGACGACACTGCGATAGGTTCTTTAGATTTCAAACGCTTATCAGCTGCATCGGCATCATCTGCGGTGCAAACTACTATGCAAAATCTCACCCCCTCCGCCCGCCGATGAGAACACTCCAAGGCGATGCTGACGCGATCATTCGCACGCTGCTCGCCGACCGCACGCACCTGCGCTGACAGCTAGCGCTCGCCGAGACCTCGGCGCGCACCAGCTTAGCTCGAGGATGGCGTCCTCGCGGCGACAGGCAAACCGTACGTAGCACATGAGCGACGAGACGACCAGAAGTGCCAGTCAGGGCTCCATACGGAACCAAGGCCCATGTGCCATCCACACGACTAAAAGATGCTTCCAAACAGCGCGGAATAGACAATCACGGCTATCGCGAGCGTAAACCCAAGCGCGACGAACAGTCGGGTGAAATCGTACGTATAGAATCGAGCGAGAGTAAAGTTCCTCACGGCGACCTCCTAATTTTCATTTTGGTTGCGATGCCAGTGCACGGCGTCCACAGCAACTCAGGACAATGAGCGACTGCAATTCGTACCGACCTTGCCTACGAGACCTGCCGGAACTTGGATATCGGTCATGATTGCGGCTACGAATTCATCGCGTTTCGCACGATTGTCGAAGCCTTTGATTGCAGCGAGGTCCGTGCTTCTGGCAGTAGCCATTCGTCCTGCTGCGCTTGAACAGATGCCCGCAAATGCATCCACCTGAGCGGTTTCCGCCGCCCGCGTGCTGGCAGTCGTGGTCGTAAGCCATCCAGCATTGAAACCGACAATCGGCGCCGCGAAAAGCCCAATGCCTAAACCAATGGCGTAGGGTCTTGTCCATTCAAAAATTCGATCGAGTGTCATGACTTTGCTCCCTCTAATCAGGTGATTATCGGGATCGTTACAGGCCCGCGCTCGGACCATGAGCCAATGGCAATCCAGATTTTCCAGTTTGCGCTTTAAAAACGTCAATGTAAACAATCAAGAATCGATGTTAATGTGAAATATTCGATATTTAATTATTGATACTAATATTTATAGAAATACATAATTCTTGATCTTTCTCTGGATTTATATATATCAACTGACGTCGAATTCTCCAGAAATTTTTCATGAGTCCGTCTAATACTCCCAAAATATCTTGGTAAAGCCTCAATCATCGGATACAGATTAAACGTCGTTCTTAGGCCAGCTTGGCTTTTTGCTTCGTCAGAGGCTCCAGACCGCCAAACTCACCAATCATCGATCCTTGACGGCAGTTGTTCGCGCTGCATTGGCGCCAGACCAGCCCGATTTGGCTGAACCTTGCGAACGGCGTTCGCCATAAGAAAGGGGGCAGTATGTTTACCCGTACGAAATACCGAACCGTCCATTTCGATGAACCGTTCTGGATGCCAGGCCTCTGCGAGATGGTGGCCCCGGGCGACTACGAAGTTGATGAGGACGAGGAGTTGATTGAAGGCATCTCCTGGCTGGCTTATCGCCGCGTGGCGACCCTCATCAAGCTGCCGGCGACGGTCGAGAACAAATACCAAATGCGACTTGTTGCCATCGATCCTGAGGAGCTTGAAGGCCTCATCGCAGTGGACCGCGACAGGCACGCAATCTCCCTCTCGCCCAAATCGGAGAGACAGCAATTCGATGGGTAACGGCGTTTGCCGCTTGGCTCGTCAGTTAGCCCCAAAAGTCGAACGAAGATGTCGGCCTATGCGACCGAAACCTATCGCCCTCATCACAGAAGTAAGGATGCATCGGTGCTGTTCAGACGATTTTCTTCAGGAAGCCATCCAGAGAGACAGACGGCTTTGAACATTGGAACACACACCGAAACCGAGGTTAGGGACGCGATATGAAAAATAGCGACGAAGAACACGCACTCGCCATTAGTGTATGGGAATCGGAAGGCGGGGCGCCCAACAGATCCATGAGGCTCTATCAATACGGACGCCGCGTCGAATGCGACAGGTCGTACACCATCTACCATGTGTTCACGGGCGTGCCGGCAAAGATCGGTTCATGGACGATGACGGGGCTCAGCCAAAAGAATGCGGCGCGGGCTCTGCGTACTCTCAACACGCCCTAAAGCATGTCGCGCAAAAAGTGCGCAGCGGTTTGGCGATAGCGACACGCGTGAAATCAAACTGTCGAAGCGCGTTGCACGAGGCCGTTTAAACGCGACGCGCCCCGGGGCACCCGCAGATGTTCAACAATTGAAAGAGAGGCTCTATGCACGGGTACTCCGATGATATCGTCCCGGCATTGAGTGAGACCGAAATTGGCGTGCTCCGGCGCGTATTTGACGCGGCTTGTGCTGAGTGCGGAATATCGCGGCAGGGCCAACAAATTCAGCGGCTGGCGCAATTTCTCATGACCGAGTTCCGCCTCTACCCACTGGACGAAGAGGCGCTGCTGACAGCCGCACGGGCATTCTATTGCAAACAGAAACGTAAGCCCGGCAGCTCGGAATAATGTCGCCTATTCGCGGGAAGGCGCTTGTTTCCAATTAATCAAATAACACCTTGGGCCCACCCCTCGGAGGAGAAGTACAAACTGCCAAACATGGCCAGAGCACGGCTATAGTCGATCACAAACAAAATAAGAAAGGAAGAAAACCATGAGATCGTACATTGGAAGCTTCGGATATCAATTCAGATTCGTTGACTTCATGATCCGGTCATCGCTTGCGATTTCCCTTGGGGTCATAATCTATATCACATTCTATGGAGTTTTCTGGTGAAAGCTCGTCACGAACGAGTCCACCGCTCATCGCGCCGCTTGGCTGACGCCCATCCGCCGCGCCTACTGGACCACCTATCACGAAAGCGCCCACGAGCTCGTGCGCGTGCGCACAGTCGTGGCTTTCCTGCAGGAACTGGTGACGGCGGAACATCAGATCTTCGTCTGACACGCCTGAATCGGAGAAATCCGCCACAATCGCGCGTCGGCAACCCGGCGGCCTCGTCGAGCGAATTTTCGCTATCAATGTGCGACTTGTGAAGCGGCCGCCATCAGTTCCTTGGGATTGAGCGCCTGGCACATATTTTGACCCTGGTCCTCAACTTCTGTAAAGCTCCAGCGCACCACACCTTCTCGATCGAGCAGAAAATGGCCGACAAGCTGCATATGACCGGGTGTCCTCACCTGCTGATCGGCGTCTGTGATTTCGTACCCATCCTTTTCGCTCAGAAGATCGCCGGCGGTTGCCGGGTCCATCGGTTCAGGCAATTCCCCCGGCCGATCGACCCGCATCGTCTTGACCAGGTCCATTCCGACCTTGTGTGGCCAGTCGGTTTCATCCTCCGTGAACTCGAGGAGGGGTAAGCCGAAGGCGCGGTGTGACGCCCGCTCCGGGTCGGATGCAGCAAGAAGGCCGGGGATCGGATGATAGCGGAAATAGAGCCGCGCGCGTTCGACCGGGGTGTTCACCACCGCCAGAGAGTCCACGCCTTTTTCGCGCAAAGCCGGGTTTAACTGTGCCATTGCCGCGACATGGCGACGGCAGAAGGGACATAACAGGCCCCGATACAACCCGACCAACAATGGACGACGGCCGCGAAAATCATCAAGGGCGATCTTGCCCTCGCGTGAGATCGCATCCAGCACAAAGTTCGGAGCCTGGTCGCCCAGTCGTAGCGGATGGTCCTGATATTGTGGAGACATGGTCAACCTCCTCGCCCGAAGGACCAATAAAGAAGAGGCCGCACAGCGGCGCACGGCCTGACCTCTCGTCTTAGCGTATAGCCAGGATCAACCTGAGAATGGTCCCACATTGGCTCGCGAGCAAGCAGTAAACGGTGAATCGCGCCACGGGACGCTACCCCGGCGAGGCCGCATGGACTTCCTGACACGCGCCCTTCCCCTCGTTGATGAGCGATGGTCCAGAAGCGATGGATCAGAGCGTCTCAGAACGCATGCTGTCCGGTGTCGCATCTAAAGGGAAATGCCGGCTTCCCGTAGTCCATCCACGAGGCGGCCGAGCACGGCAGGGTCCCGATAGGGCAAGGCCCGTTTGAGGTGGTCGATGGAGAAGTTCGGGTTGACCTCGAACACCTCGTGCCAATAGCGCCGCGCCTCCTCGTGACGCCCGGTGCGACCATAGAGGCAGGCGAGATAGAAGCGCGTCATGTCGGATCGCGGCGCCAGCGCCAGCCGGCGCATGAAGGCGATCTCGGCCTCGTCGAAGCGGCCGAGGTTCAGCAAGGTCCGCCCCAGGAAATGCAGCGACAGGTCGAACTGCGGATCGAGCCGATGAGCCCGCGTATAGAACGGCAGCGCGTCTTCGAACTGGCTCTGAAAGTCCCGGATCGTGCCGAGGGCGGTATGGCCACCGGCGGAATTGGGATCGAGCTTGATCATCCGTTGGGCGGCGCTTTCGGCCTCATCGAAACGCCGCATCCAGCAGAGCGCGATTGAAAGCGCGTGATAGCCATGCGGCTCGTTGTCGTCGGTATCAACAGCCTTCTGCGCCAGTTCCAAGGCACGCTCCAGATTGTCCACCGTCCCGCCGTTCCATCGGTTGATGAAATCGGTCAAGGCGATGATCGAGAGGGACGCGTAGGCGGCTGCCAAACCCGGATCGATGGCGATAGCGCGCTCGAGCATGCTGCGCGCCTCCGCTGACGACACGGCATCGAACCGCAGAATGGCCTGACGGGACCGGACGAGCAGATCATAGGATTCCGGATCGACCTTACCGCGGCTTTCGCGTCGCTCTTCCTCGCCGGCCGTCAGCTTCACCTTGAGCGCCGTGACAATTGTGCGGGTCACTTCGTCCTGAACCTCGAAAATGTCTTCGATGCCGCGGTCGTAGCGCTCGGCCCAGAGATGACCGCCCGTCGTGCCGTCGATCATCTGGGCGTTGATGCGGATACGGTTGGCGGCGCGGCGCACGCTGCCTTCAAGGACATAGCGCACACCAAGTTCCTGGCTCACCTTGCGGATATCCGGCGACTTGCCCTTGTAGGCAAAGGAGGAATTGCGGGCGATGACGAAGAGGCCGGAAACCTTCGAGAGATCGGTGATGATGTCCTCGGTGATGCCGTCGGCGAAATAACCCTGCTCCGGATCGCCGGACATGTTGTCGAACGGCAGCACGGCGATCGAGGGCCGAGCCGGTAGCTGCGGCGGAGTTTCGGCGACGACCTCGACAGAAGCGCCCGCATATTCGTCCGGCGACCAGCTCCAGATGTGCACCGGGCGTTCGATGTTCTTGACCTCGTGGTGACCGCTGTCGGTGAAGCGGAGGTCGATGCGGCCGTGCATATATTCATGAACACCATCCGAGATGGCGACGCCGCCGGGTCTGGCGAGCGCCTCGATCCGGGCCGCGACATTCACGCCATCACCATAGAGATCGCTGTCGGCGACCATGATGTCGCCCATATTGACGCCGACGCGAAGCACGATCGCCTGATCCGCCGGGACATCCCTGTTTGCGGCCATCATTTCCCGCTGAAGTGCTGCGGCGCATTCGACGGCATTGACGGCGCTGGAGAATTCGACGAGCACGCCGTCCCCTGTCGTCTTGAAGACCCGGCCCTGGTGGGTGGCGACGAGCGGCTCCAGCACCTCTTTCCACCGCGCCATGAGCCGCGTGTAGGTGCTCGTCTCGTCACGCTCCATCAGCCGGCTGTAGCCGACGACGTCAGCAGCCAGGATGGCGGCGAGTCTGCGCTTGATGGATTCGTTGGCCATGGATTGCGGCGCCTTCCGAGAATCCTTTCTCAAAATTTTACCGGCGGATGGCCCCAATGTCTATTCAGTCTGCGGTCGGTCTGCGGCTTGCCTGTTCACGCCTGAGACCCGCCATAGGCAGTTGGCCCAACTGGACCGTCTCTCATCCACCTCGGGCGGCAGCCATGCAGCCGATTAGCCCGATTTGGGTAGCGCAGCGGCAGGAACAGGGAGTTGTCTTCCTGCGTTTCTGCTCCATCGGAAAAACCCTGTGCGATGGCTCAGGGCGACCGCGATGAACAGGCGGCCCGCCCCAGAAGCGGTTCGCATACGGAATTGAGGAAGGAGGATGGAACGATGCTTGTCGCTGTTACGGGCCGGCCAATCCTGCCGGGTGAATTCATCAAGATCGAAGACGTCTTCAGGGATGCGATTAGAGAGAGAAATCTTCCGCGCCGCTCATCGGAGGCTAAGGAGCTGGCAGTCCGGCTGTTCGAGCTTTACCAGAATGGCGTCGATGACGTGGTGGCGCTGAGAGCGATGGCCAAGCTGTTCTGAGCGCGCGATGTTTGCGGCGATGGCTGCTACGCAAGCGCTTCAATATCAATGAGATAAGAAGGAAATGGTACGGTTGGTGGGAATCGAACCTACGACCTCAGGTGCCACAAACCTGCGCTCTAACCAACTGAGCTACAACCGCACTGCTCGCGACATGTGTGTCGCTTGGCGGCTCACATACGGAGACTTCCGTCGCTTTGCAAGCCTTAACTTGAGATTATCCTGCAAAAAGACCGGATGGCAACCCATCCGGTCTTTTTGGATTTCGGCGCGCCCGGCAGATCCGGTGGCGACAAGGTCTGTCGCTCCCCGCCAGGCAGCACAGTCGGTCGGCTTAGACCTTCTTGAAGGAGGACATTGCCTTTTCGGCAGCTTCCTTGCCCGGCTTTGCGACGTTCTCGGCAACCTTCTTGGTCGCTTCCTGCATCGACTTGGCCTGCTCGACGGCAAGCTCGGCCTGCTTGCGGACAAAGCTCGTCTGCAGTTCGACAAACTCGGAGAGCGACTTCACGCCGAGCAGCGCTTCCATGTGCGAGAGCGAGTTTTCCGCATTGGTGCGCAGCGCGTCGATCGCCTTGAGGCCGATTTCGACGGTGCCGGTCTGAGCGCTTTCAAGCGTGGCTTCGACGGTCTTCGTCGCCTCTTCGGCGGCGGTCTTCATCTTGGCATAGGCTTCCTTCGACTGGGCGGCACCCTTTTCCGCGAAATCGCGGAAGCTGTCGGTGATCTTCGCCGGGTCGAACGAGGAAAGGGAAAATACGTCGTCGGTCTTCTTGGTAGCCATGAAAGCGCTCCTTGGTGTCAGGCCCTCTTCTGAGGCGCCGTTGCTTGATGCGCACTATATAGTCGATCTCCTTGTGCATTGCAATAAAATTGTGCAGCGCACAAAAACCCGGGCATTAACCTTTCGCGGTGAAAGCCGGGACGAAGCTTCGGCCTCGCTGGACCCCCGCGGATCCGCCGGGTATTAATAGAGTGTTAACCCGTAAGCGATCCGTCAATAGGCCCGTTCATGCCCGCGAGACAGTATCCTTTCATCGACATCGCCGTGCATGCGCGGGTGCGAGAGCATTTCGCCCGTGGCGATGCGGCGATCCTGTTTTCGCGGGACTTCGCACGCATCCTCTGGGCAAACGATCAGGGCGCCGCGTTCTTCGGTGCCGGATCGATCTATGACTTCATCGATGCAGGACCGGAACAGAACGATCTTTCGCTGCGCCAGTTGCGCGCCGCAGCCGCGCAACTCGTGCGCGTCGGCGATCGCCGCCAGCTTTCGATCCGCAAGTACTCAGGCTTTCGCGGCACGCCGCTCAATGTCGCCGTCGAAATGATCCGCGTTCGGCCGGACGAGGATGCCGTGCTCTTCACCGCGCCGCATGCAGGCGCACCGCTTTCGATCGAAGATCGGGCCGCACGCATGATCGCCGGCCTGGACGGCCCCGACACCCACATGGCCGTGCTCGACAGCGAGGGCGCCGTTGTCGCGCATTCCTCGGGTTTTCCCGACCTCGGCATGTCGGACGAGACGCGCAAGCAACTCGTCGTCGCGGTCTCGCGCGACCACGACTGGCTGATCAAACGGCCGGTCGCCACCCGCAAGGGCCATCTGCCGGCAGCCGTCGGCAAGATCGCCGACGATCCGTCGCTGCACCTGCTCTTTGCCGTCGAGACCATTCTCGGCACTCTCGACCCCGAGGAACACTCTCCTGCAGCCGAGCAAGCGCCGGTGTTGCCGCCCGTCCAGGATCAGGGTCCGGACGAAAGCGAGATTGCGACCGACGCCGAATTGGCAACCGACGAAATGGGCGACGAACCGGCCGCAAGCCTGGCGCCGCTCGAGCCGTTGGAAACGGCTGACGAACCCGACGCATCGGACGTCGAACAGCAGATCGACAACGGTGTCGAGGTCACGGATGAAGTGGGCGTCCTGGCGGACGCTGTCATCGAGCCGGAGCCGTCCAGTACCGCCGACGAGACGACAATTGCACCGTCCGCGGACGAACCCGACGCAGAGGACCTGAGCGTCGAGACCACTGAAATCGCTGCCGAAGCGGCTGTCGTCGAGGCAGCCGAAGACGAAACGGCCGAAATCACCGAAGTGGACAAGGCTGCCGGGGAGCCGGCGGAGTTCGTCTTCACGCCCGGCGGTCGTGCGGTGCGTTTCGTCTGGAAAATCGATGCCGAGGGCCGCTTCAGCGAAATCTCCGAGGAATTCGCAACCGCGGTCGGCCCGCGCGCGGCCGACGTGATTGGCGCAAGCTTCACCGAAGTCGCGGTACGCTACGACCTCGACCGCGACCACAAGATCGGCACGCTGCTGCAGCGACGCGACACCTGGTCCGGCAAGACGATTTTCTGGCCCATTCAAGGCACGAGCCTCAAGGTTCCGGTCGATCTTGCGGCTTTACCCACCTATTCCCGCTCGCGCGAATTCGACGGCTTCCGCGGTTTCGGCATCGTGCGCCTGGCCGATGCCGTCGAGGACGAGAACGCCAACGGCCTGGCGCTCGGCCTCACCGAGGCGGAGACGGACGAGCCCCTGCCAGAACGGGCCGAGAGCGAAAGTCCAGCCGGCGAGGCTGAGGCCGAAGGCCGGGTTGCGGCCGGACCGCAGGCCGAAGAACAACCGTCGCCCGCACCTGAACCTGCGACAGAGACTATCACGGGCGAAGGCAGCGCTGCCGAACCCGAAGACCTGCCGCTTTTCTCGGTCGTGCCGGAAGCAACGGAACTTCCACCTGAAGAGGAAAGCCTTGTCGAAGAGCCCACGCCCCCCTCGAATCCCTTCCAGGGCGAGCGCCCGGTG
This sequence comes from Ensifer sp. 22521, assembly GCF_052044795.1. NCBI lineage: Bacteria > Pseudomonadati > Pseudomonadota > Alphaproteobacteria > Hyphomicrobiales > Rhizobiaceae > Ensifer > Ensifer sp. 22521. The sequence goes on along the minus strand of NZ_JBQENM010000001.1, from coordinate 67,653 downwards.
CTGCGCGTCGTCGAGACACCAGGCCGGCGAACCTCCGACAAGGTCGTCGAGCTTGAGCAGCACCGCGCGGCGAACGGGCTGACACGCGGCGAACAGGCGGCCTTTCGCGAGATCGCCCGGCAACTGGGCGAGAATTTCGGCAAGCCGCCTGAAGAGGAAGACGCCGCGTCGGAAAGCGGCAAAACAGTCAGCGCGGCAACAGACGGGCCCCTCCTTGCGGGTGAGAACGACGACACCGCTTCGCTGCAGCCCCCGTCGGACGAGCCGGAAATTGAGGACGCAGCACCTGTCGCGGCAAGCGGAAGCGAAACCGAGCTTGACGCAGAGACACGCGACGCCGCCAGCGAGACCGACGTCCAGCAGCAAACGGCCGACATCGGTCTTAGCGGCGAGATCCTCGACAGCCTGCCGATCGGCATGCTCGTCCATCGCGGCGAGCAATTGCTGCATGCCAATCCGGAGTTCCTGCGGCTCACGGCCTATAGCGATCTCGACGCGTTCGCACAGGAAGGCGGCATAGACGCGCTGTTTGCCAACGGCGAAGAGGCGATCGACGGCGAACCGGACGGCACGATGACGCTGATCCGCAAGGACGGCCAATTGCGGCCGGTCATCGCGCGCCTGCACTCGATCCGCTGGGGCGGCAACAGCGCGCTGATGCTGGCACTGACGCCGGCAAGCGCGCCAAGCGTCCAGCCGGCCAAGAGTGACGAGGCGGTGGCAGGCGGCGAACAGGTCGATCGCCTGAAGACGGAAATCGACGAGCTCAAATCCATTCTGGAAACGGCCACCGATGGCGTGGTCGTTCTCGGCCATGACGGCGATATCCGCTCGGTGAACCGCTCGGCGAGCGCGCTCTTCAACTATGACGAGGCCGAGATCCGCGGCAAACCCTTCGCGGCGCTCTTTGCCCATGAAAGCCAGAAGGCCGTGATCGACTACCTGCACGGCCTTTCCGGCCACGGCGTCGCAAGCGTGCTGAACGACGGCCGCGAGGTGATCGGGCGGGAGGCCAATGGCGGCTTCATCCCTCTGTTCATGACCATCGGAAGGCTTTCGGCATCGAACGGCTTCTGCGCCGTGATCCGCGACATCACCCAGTGGAAGCGGACGGAAGAAGAGCTCCGGAACGCCAAGCGCGCGGCGGAAACGGCAAACGCCCACAAGACCGAGTTCCTAGCCCGCGTCAGCCACGAGATCCGCACGCCGCTCAACGCGATCATCGGCTTCTCCGACATGATGGCGAGTGAACATTTCGGCCCGGTCGGCCACCCGCGCTATATCGAATATGCCGGCGATATCGGCCGCTCCGGCCGCCATGTGCTCGATATCGTCAACGATCTCCTGGATATCTCGAAGATCGAAGCCGGAGAGATGGAGCTCGACTTCGGCGCCGTCGAGATCAACGAGGCGGTTTCCGAGGCCGTGTCTCTCGTCCAGCCCCAGGCCAACAGCCAGCGCGTCATCATCCGCACCTCGCTTTCGGCAGCCGTGCCGAACGTCGTCGCCGATGGCCGCTCGATCAAGCAGATCGCGCTCAACATCCTGGCCAATGCCATCCGCTTCACGCCCTCAGGCGGTCAGATCGTCGTGTCGACCTCCTACGAGGCGAACGGCAGCGTCATCCTGCGGATCCGCGACACCGGCGTCGGCATGACGCGCAACGAGCTGGACCAGGCGATGAAGCCATTCCGACAGGTGACGACGGGCGCACGCAAGCGCGGCGACGGCACCGGGCTTGGCCTGCCGCTGACGAAGGCCATGGCCGAAGCGAACCGGGCACACTTCTCGATCACCTCCGCGCCGAACGAAGGCACGCTGGTGGAAATCTCCTTCCCGTCACAACGCGTCTTGGCGAACTGAGACCGGATGTTATAAGGAAATGTTGACTCACGGTGGCCAGTTTGCTGGCCACCGGTTAGCCATTCCTGCCGTCTCGCTTCGGAATCGATCGATTGCAGTCCACCACTCAGAGCACAAAGCGGCGTCTTGCACGTGCAGGAACCGGTCTTTCCCATCCTCTCCTGGCGACCTGGGCCGGCCTGACGTCGGTGATCGTGCTGATGCCGATCATTGCGATCGCGTGGCTCGCTGTTTCGGGCGGGGGCGGCAACTGGCCGCATCTCATGGAAAACGTCATTCCGCGCGCAACCGGGCGAACGCTGCTCCTCGTTTCGCTGACCGGTGCCACCACGGCAATCATCGGCATCCTGACCGCCTGGCTGGTGGCAAGCTGCGAGTTTCCGCTTCGCCGATTTCTTTCCGCCGCCCTGGTGCTGCCGCTCGCCATCCCCGCCTATCTTGCGGCCTATGCCTTCGGTGAGCTCTTCACCTTCACCGGGCCGGTGCAGAGCCTGATCCGCTTGATCTTCGGCTTCAAGACGAGCCGCGACTATTGGTTTCCGGATATCCGCTCGCTCGGCGGCGCGGTGCTGGTGCTGAGCTCGGTGCTCTATCCCTACATCTACCTCGCCTGCCGCTCGATGTTCCTGATGCAGGGACGGGCGGCTGCGGACGTCGCGCGCACGCTCGGCGCCGGTCCGCTGAAAGTGTTCTTCCGCATCCAGATCCCGATGGCTCGCCCGGCGATCATGATCGGCCTGACGCTGGTGGCGATGGAGACCTTGAACGATATCGGTGCCGTCGAATTCCTCGGCGTGCAGACGCTGACCTTCTCGATTTTCGATACCTGGCTGAACCGCGGCAGTCTTGCGGGCGCCGCCCAGATCGCCTGCATCATGCTGGTTTTCGTCATCGGCCTGATGATGATCGAACGGGCCGCACGCCGCCGCCAGCGCTTTTCCAGCCAGAAGACGACCTCGGCGGTTCACGACGCCGTCCGGCTGTCGCTGACCGGCTGGAAGAAATGGGCGGCAATGTTCGCCTGCCTGCTGCCCGTCCTCTCCGGTTTCGCCGTGCCGTTCTTCATCCTCGGCAATTTTGCCCTGAAGCGGATCGACCAGTTCGTGGAGCCTCGCCTTCTGAACGCGCTCTTCCACAGCATCCTGGTTTCGGGCGCGACGGCGATGGCCACGGTATTGCTCGGCTTCGTGCTGGCCTATGCGGCGCGCACCGGGCACTCCCGCGTCTCCGACACGGCCGGGCGGCTCGCCTCCTTCGGCTACGGTGTGCCCGGCACGGTGCTGGCGATCGGCGTGCTCTTTCCGCTCGCTGCTCTCGACAATGCGATCGACGCCGGCATGCGGGAAACCTTCGGCATCTCCACCGGCCTGATGATGACCGGCACCGGCTTTGCCATCATTTATGCCTGCAGCGTGCGCTTTCTTACAATGGCGGAAGGCACGCTCGAAGCCGGCTTCCAGAAGCTCTCTCCGCATCTCGACATGGCCGCGCGCGCGCTCGGGCGCACGGGCGGACAGACCCTGCGCACCGTGTTGCTGCCGATGATGCGCCCAGCCGTTCTGACTGCGGCCCTGCTCGTCTTCATCGAAACGATGAAGGAGCTATCCGCCACGATCATGCTGCGACCCTTCAACTTCAACACGCTCGCGACCCTCGTCTACGAGGATGCCTCGCGGGCGAAGGTGGAGGATGCTTCGGTCGCCGCCATGATCATCGTCATCGCCGGCATGATCCCGGTCATTGCCGTGTCGCGGTCTCTCGAAGGCCGATCCTGATAGGTATCGGGAAGCCCCCTGCGCGTTTCTGACGGCAGCAACGGCATAAAAAAAAGGTGGCTGGGAGGCCACCTCGATAATCGAATGCTAAACCAACAAGTGCTCGAGAAGGGATGACATCATGTCTGCGGCGGCATCGCTGCCGAGCGCCGACTTACATCGACCGGCCTCAAGTTGACATGACCATGCGCCCCCAATTCCTAACAAGACCTTACCAGGCGGCTCCGCAATTTTAGTGATTTTTCAGCAAGTCTGAAGGCGTGGTTAATTCGGGGAGCGCCAACAAGTTAACGCGCCCTCAATTTTTAAGGGCCTCGAGCCCGGCAAAAAGGTCGAGCGCCTCGGGGTTGGCGAGCGCCTCCTTGTTCTTCACCGGACGGCCGTGCACGACGTCACGAACGGCAAGCTCGACGATCTTCCCCGACTTGGTGCGGGGGATGTCGGTGACCGCGATCACCTTCGCCGGCACGTGGCGCGGCGACGCGCCGATGCGGATGCGGTTCTTGATCGCCTTGGTCAGATCGTCGGTAAGCGCGATACCAGATGCGAGGCGAACGAAGAGAACGACGCGCACGTCGTCTTCCCAATCCTGCCCGATGCAGAGGGCTTCTGCGACCTCCTCCATCTGCTCGACCTGATTGTAGATCTCCGCGGTACCGATGCGCACGCCGCCGGGGTTCAACGTCGCGTCGGAGCGGCCGTGAATGATGATGCCGCCATGTTCGGTCCATTCGGCAAAGTCGCCATGGCACCAGATATTGTCGAAGCGCTCGAAATAGGCGGCGCGATACTTGGCGCCCTCCGGGTCGTTCCAGAACATCACCGGCATCGACGGGAACGCCTTGGTGCAGACGAGCTCGCCCTTTTCACCGCGCACGGATTGCCCCGCGTCGTTCCAAACGTCGACCGCCAATCCGAGGCCGGGCCCCTGAATCTCGCCGCGCCAGACCGGCTTCAAGGGATTGCCGAGCACGAAGCAGGAGACGATATCGGTGCCGCCAGAGATCGAAGCGAGCTGGACGTCCGACTTGATGCCTTCGTAGACAAAGGAGAAGCCTTCCGGCGACAAGGGCGAACCGGTGGAGGTGAGCAGCCTCAAGGTGGAGAGATCATGGGTCTTGGCCGGCACGAAGCCGCCCTTGCGGACCGCATCGATGTACTTGGCCGAGGTGCCGAACACGGCGAACTTCTCGGCGGCGGCATAGTCGAAGAGCACGTTGCCGTCGGGATAGAAGGGCGAGCCGTCGAAGAGGCAAAGCGTGGCGCCGACCGCCAGGCCCGAGACCAGCCAGTTCCACATCATCCAGCCGCAGGTGGTGAAGTAGAAGAGGTTTTCGCCGCGGCGCAGGCCGCAATGGAATCGGTGCTCCTTCAGGTGCTGCAGCAAGGTGCCGCCGGCCGAATGAACGATGCACTTCGGAACACCCGTTGTGCCCGACGAAAACAGCACATAGAGCGGATGGCTGAACGGAAGCCGTTCGAACGTCAGCGTCTTCGCCTCGAACGGCGCGGTGAAATCTCCGAGAGTCTTGCCGCCCGCGATCGAGGCCGCAAGCGCTGCGCTGTCGCCGGCATAGGGTATGATCAGCGCCGGCACTGCAAGGCTCGCGGAGACCGCGCGCACCTTCGCGTCGACGTCCTGGCGCTTGCCGTTATACCAGTAGCCGTCGCAGGCGATGAACAGCTTCGGCGCGATCTGGCCGAACCGATCGAGAACGCCCTGCTCGCCGAAATCGGGAGAGCAGGACGACCAGATCGCCCCGATCGAGGCGGTCGCCAACATCAGCGCGATGGTTTCCGGCATGTTCGGCATCATCGCCGCGACGCGATCGCCCGGGCCGATGCCCTGCGCTTTCAGCGCCTGCTGTAGTCGCGACACCAAAGCACGCAGATCATTCCACGACAGGCGGTAGTCGACCTTGTCCTCACCGCGGAAGACAAGCGCATCGCCATCGCCGGTTTCGCGAAGCAGGTTCTCCGCGAAGTTCAGTTTCGCTTCGGGGAAGAAACGGGCATCGAGCATCCGGTCGCCATTGACGAGGGCAGTCGCGCCACGCTCCCCGACGACGTTGCAATGCTCCCAGACTGCGGTCCAGAAGTCACCACGCTCGGCCACCGACCATGCATGGAACGCGTCATAATCCGCAAAGGTTCTGCCGAAGCGTTCGCTGCACCAGGCGATGAATTCAGCCATTGGGCTATGCGCACGGATCTCTGGACTCGGAACCCACAATGGCTGCTCTGCTTGCATGCTTTCCTCCACTCCTACTCCATGCTCTCTATACCATGCTGCATCGCAAAATAAACAGTACCTGCAGTCGTCTCGGCATCGCGCCGGCGACATTTACCTGTCTGTTTCCTGTCCGTCGCATTTGATTTCTGAAGACCGAAGGCCTATCCAACATGCGAGATCCAAGCGATGGCGACCGGGCAGACATGACACGGAATTTCCTGCATAAGATGCGCGACGCACGCCTGCGGTCGCGGCTCAGCCGTCACCACTTCCTGTGGGCCGCAGCGATCGGAGTGGGGCTTGCTGTCGCCTACAATGCCGCACTGCCTCTGCTGATTTCGACCGCCGACGTGCGCCCGACGGTGGAGCACATGCTCGACGCCTGGTCAGGTGGGAAAAGCCGGATAACAGGCAATCCCGAGATCAGCTTCTGGCCGGAACCGACCCTCACGCTGCGCTCCGCGACGATCGAGACGGCAGATGGCACATCGCGCAAGCTCGTGCATATCGGCAGCATAACCGCGTCCTTCAGCCTGCTTTCAGCCATCGATGGCGACCCGGACCTCGAGGACATCCGCTTGATCGAGCCGGTCGTCACGCTGGAAAGGCGGACGGATGGCACGCTCAACTGGCAACGTCCACACTGGTTGACTGTGCCGGAGCGATCGACCTCCGGCGACGATACGCCCTTCGGTGACGTCACGGTCGAAAACGGACGCCTGCAGGTCATCGATCTCATTACCAATCAGACCCGTGAATTTTCCGGCATCTCCGGAACGGTCAAGTGGCCGTCCTTCTCCGAGCCTCTGGGCGCCCAGTTCTCGGGCAGCATTGGTGGACAGCTGGTAACCTGGACGCTCGACTGCAACGAACCGCTGGTGCTTCTTGCCGGCCGCGATACGACGCTCAGGACATCGCTGACCTCAACGCCATTGAACCTCTCTTTCGAAGGCGTCGGCAGTCTCTCACAAACACCGATCAGTTCGGGCCGGCTCCAGCTTTCGACCGCATCCCTGCAAACGCTGGCGGCCTGGTTCGAGGGCAAAGCCGAGCGTGCCCTGCCCGACAGCAGTTTCAACCTCAGCGCCAATGTCACGACAGGTGATAGCTCCCTGAAGCTCGACGATCTGCAGTTTGCTCTGGGCGGCGCCAACGCGACCGGTGTTCTCGACGTCTCCACGCCAGCCAACGATACGCCCCGTATTGAGGGCACGCTCGCCTTCGACCGCATCGGCCTCAACGGTTTGCAACCCCTCATCGATCAATTGCCGGTGGAGCCTGACGACATCGCCAAGCAGCTCGGTGACGCTTTCGCGCGGACCTGGCGTGCCGATGTCCGCCTGTCGGCGCAGGAGGCATTGGTCGGCCCGCTGCGGCTTGTGGATGTGGCGGCCGGCATCATCATCGACCATGGGCGCGCTTCCATCGACATCGCCGACAGCACCTATGCCAATGGCCGGCTCAGTGGCCGGATCGCCGTCTCGGAAGCGGGGTTGGCAAAGGGCGGCAAACTCGAACTTGTCCTGAAAAATGCCGACCTCGCCGCAGCGCTCGCGGACTTCGGGTTTACCGGCCCGATCCCGTCCGGCCGCGGCAACGTCAACTTCGACCTGGTGACCGAGCATCCGTTCTGGACTGAGCAGGCGGCCGAGGCTTCGGGCCGCATCAGGCTCTCGCTCGCCAACGGCACCCTCTCCAGTTTCGACGCAAACGCCTTTGCGGACCTGGTCAGGGCGGGAGAGTTCTTCTCGCTGGCTCAGGCGAGCGATGGCAGCTTCGCTTTCCAGACGGCCGACATCGAAGCCAGTTTCGGCCAGGGGTCGGCGCGGCTGAACCAGGCGCTTTTCACCGGCAAAACCGGCAGCCTCTCGGTCAATGGCGTCATTCCCTATCGCACCGGCAGCCTGGCACTCGCCGGCACGTTCATCGACACACTCAATGCCGGACAAAGGCTGCGCTTCTTCGTCGGCGGGTCCTGGCCGAATGCGGTGATCTCGCCCCTATCGGTCCTCGGCGAACCCAACTGAAAACGGCCGGCGTCGAGACACCGGCCGTTGGCTTGCGGTTCATAACCGGACAAAAGCCGCTTCACGCCAAGCGTGGAGCTTCTCCCGCTCAGGATTGCGCAAAGGCGGCCCGCTCGTCGCGCTCGCGCTGCGCTTCACGCTGCTTGGTGACGATGGAGGCAACGACGACCCCGATTGCGACAATGCCGATGAGGATCGTGCAGATCGCATTGATTTCCGGCGTCACGCCGAGCCGCACCTGGCTGTAGATCTTCATCGGCAGCGTCGTGGCGCCCGGTCCCGTCGTGAAGCTCGAAATCACCAGATCATCCAGCGACAGCGTGAAGGCCAGCACCCAGCCGGAAAACACTGCCGGCGCGATAACCGGCAGCGTGATCGCAAAGAAGGTGCGGACCGGGGTGGCGCCGAGATCGAGCGCTGCCTCTTCGATCGACTGGTCGAAGCTTAAGAGCCGCGACTGCACGACCACGGCGACGAAGCACATGGTGAAGGTGATGTGCGCCAGCGTGATCGTCCAGAAGCCGCGGTCGAGGCCGATCGCGACGAAGAGCAACAGCAGCGACAGGCCGGTGATCACCTCGGGCATGACGAGCGGCGCGTAGACCATGCCGGAAAACAGCATGCGACCACGGAAGCGCGTGAAGCGGACGAGCGCCAGCGCCGCCAGCGTCCCGAGCACCGTTGCACAGGTCGCCGAGATCAGTGCGACGCGGATCGTCACCCAGGCGGCATCGAGCAGCGCCTGATTGTGCCAGAGCTGCGTGTACCATTTGGTCGAAAAGCCCGCCCAGACCGTGACGAGCTTCGACTCGTTGAACGAGAAGATCACCAGAAGCACGATCGGCAGGTAGAGGAACCCGAAGCCGAGCACGATCGAGGCGATGTTGAAGCGAGACCAGGTACCCATCTCCTACCTCCCCTCGCTGTCGGCTTTGGCCTGCGCGTTCTGGAAATAGACGATCGGCAGCACCAGGATCAGAAGCAGGATCGTCGCCACTGCCGAGGATACCGGCCAGTCGCGGTTGGCGTTGAACTCGTTCCAGAGCGTCTTGCCGATCATCAGCGTTTCCGAGCCGCCGAGTAGGTCGGGAATGACGAACTCGCCGACCGCCGGAATGAAGACGAGCAGGCAGCCGGCGACGACACCCGCCAAGGAGAGCGGGAAGGTCACGCGCCAGAAGGCTGAAAACGGCGTGCAGCCGAGGTCGAGTGCCGCTTCGGTCAGCGTGTGATCCATCTTCTCGAGCGACGAATAGATCGGCAGCACCATGAAGGGCAGATAGGAATAGACGATGCCGATATAGATCGCCCAGTTGGTGTTGAGGATGATCAACGGCTGGTCGATGACGTTGATGCTCATCAGGAACTGATTGAGCAGACCCTCGGGCTTCAGGATCGCGATCCAGGCGTAGACGCGGATCAGGAAGCTCGTCCAGAACGGCAGGATCACCAGCATCAAGAGCGTCGGCCGAATGGTCTTCGGTGCCTTCGCCATGCCGTAGGCGACCGGATAGGCGATCAGCAGCGTCAGGACAGTCGAAACCGCCGCGATGATGACGCTCGATACATAGGCGTTGAAGTAGAGGACGTCTTCCGTCAGCCAGACATAATTGTCGAGCGAGAACTCCCGCGCCTTTTCAAGGATTCCGGACAGGCCGCCAAAGAGATCGAAGACCGGCGTATAGGGCGGCATCGCCACTGCCGTCTGCGACAGCGAAATGCGGAAGACGATGAAGAAGGGGATAAGGAAGAAAAACAGCAGCCAGGCATAGGGGATGATGATGACGAGGCGGCTGAAGAGAGCGGATGCGACGCGTGTCATGTCTCAATCCTTCAGAACGACGCCGGCGTCTTCGCCGAAAGAAATCCAGACCTCCTGGTCGTAACCGAGCGGATCCTCAACCGCGCGCACCGCATTCAGCGACGACGCCTTGATCACGCGTCCGTCCTTCAGGCGCACGTGGAAGACGGTCATGTCGCCGAGATAGCCGATATCCCAGATCTCCCCCTGGACGGCGTTGACGGGCGCGTGTGCCGGGGGCTGGCGGCTGACACGGATCTTTTCCGGGCGGACGGCGACGGCGGACTTGCCGCCTGTAGCCGGTCTTTCGGGCGACGCCATGCGGATCGGGAAGCCGTTGGTGCCTTCAAGGCGCACATAACCGCCGTCAGCCCCGCCGACCGCTCCCTCGAAAATGTTGACGTCGCCGATGAAGTCCGCGACGAAACGGGAATTCGGCGCCTCGTAGATCTCGGCCGGGGTCGCGACTTGGATGACCTTGCCGTGGCTCATGACCGCGATGCGGTCGGCCATGGTCATCGCCTCTTCCTGGTCGTGGGTCACCACGACGAAGGTGAGGCCGAGTTCCTGCTGCAGGTCCATCAGTTCGAACTGGGTTTCCTCACGCAGCTTCTTGTCGAGCGCGCCGAGCGGCTCGTCGAGGAGCAGCACCTTCGGCCGCTTGGCAAGCGAACGGGCGAGCGCGACGCGCTGACGCTGGCCGCCGGAAAGCTGGTGCGGCTTGCGCTGGGAAAACTTTTCGAGCTTCACCAGCTTCAGCATCTGCGCGACGCGCGCAGCGATATCCGCTTTCGGCATGCCGTCCTGCTTGAGGCCGAAGGCGATGTTGTTCTCGACCGTCATGTGCGGAAAGAGCGCGTAGGACTGGAACATCATGTTGACCGGCCGCCGGTAGGGCGGGATGCCGGCGAGGCTCTGCCCGTCGAGAATGATCTCACCCGACGTCGGCTGCTCGAAGCCGGCAAGCATGCGCAGGAGCGTCGACTTCCCGCAGCCCGACGCGCCGAGGAGCGCAAAGAACTCGCGTGTGTAGATATCAAGCGAAAGGTCGTCGACGGCGGTGAAATCGCCGAACCGCTTTGTCACGTTCTTGACGGAAATGAATGGCTTGGAAGCGGGATCCGCCCAGGGGGCAAAGGACCGCCGAATACTGCCGAGAGACTTCATCATCTATCCCCGAATGATACAGCCGATTGGGCGCTCTTGTTTTCCCCGGCGCCCATTAAGAAAATTGCCCGGATTTTGAGGTCCGGGCAATTCGTTTTCCGCTCTTACTGGCCGGTTACGACCTTTGTCCAGAGTCGGGTCAATACCCTCTGTTCCTTCGCCTCGAAGGGCGTCACCGTGAACAGTTTCTGCATCACCTCTTCCGACGGATAGATGGCGGTATCTTCCAGAACGGCCTTGTCGAGGAACTGCTGCGAGGCCTTGTTGCCGTTGGCGTAGAAGACGTAGTTCGATGCCTTGGCGACGACTTCCGGCTTCATCATGTAGTTGAGGAAGGCATGGGCTTCCTCAACGTGCTGTGCATCGGCAGGGATCGCCAACATGTCGAACCACATCTGCGCGCCCTGCGACGGGATCGCATAGTCGACGGTCACGCCGGCCTTCGCTTCGGCCGCACGGTCGCGGGCCTGGAAGACGTCGCCGGAGAAACCGACCGCAAGGCAGATGTCGCCGTTGGCGAGCGCGTTGATGTATTCCGACGAATGGAACTTGCGCACGTTGGGACGGATGCTTGCCAGGAGTTCGGCCGCCTTTTCCAGATCGGCAGCATCGTGGCTATCCGGATTGAGGCCGAGATAGGCAAGCGCCGACGGCATGACGTCGGTCGGGGAATCGAGGATGTGGATGCCGCAATCCTTGAACTTCGCCGCCAGTTCCGGCTTGAAGATCACGTCCCAGTTGGGCTTCTCGTCCGTGCCCAGGATCGCTTTCATCTTGTCGACATTGTAGCCGATGCCGGTGGTGCCCCACATGTAGTCGACGGCGTATTCGTTGCCCGGATCGTACTTCGCCGTACGCTCCATGATCACGTCCCACATATTGGAAAGGTTCGGCAGCTTCGACTTGTCGAGCTTCTGGAACACGCCGGCGGCGATCTGCCGCTGCAGGAAGGTTGCCGTCGGCACGACCACGTCGTAACCCGAACCGCCCGCGAGCAGCTTCGTCTCCAGGATCTCGTTGGAATCGAAGACGTCATAGACGACCTTGATACCGGTCTCCTTGGTGAAGTCTTCCAGAATGCTGCTGTCGATGTAATCCGACCAGTTGTAGACGTTGACCACGCGCTCCTGCGCCGAGGCCAGCATGGTCGAACCGGCCAGTACGGCTGCCGCCAGGGTTGTGACGATGAGCTTGGACATACAACTCCCCTTTTGATTTTTCGTATCGGGCCCGGCATGCCGGGACACCGTCCAATCCGCTTCGCTCAGGCCGGAGGTTAGGCATGTTTCTCGATAACCTCAAGCGCTTTCGTGCCAATAAAAGGCGCCGCCGCATCGGTCGAAGTTTTTCACAAGCCAAGGAAAATCGGGCACTTATGGCAAGCCGCCGGGCGGCTGCTTAAACCGGGCGTCACCGCTCGCCGCAGTTAACCATGTCGATGCTCGACATGTACGGACCGACGTTTACAATTGATTAACCATGATCGCCGTGCGATTTTCCGGCCGGTTGTGCATCAAGGCTTGGGTATTGCGATGGGCGAGAAGATCGTTGGCGAGAAGGCCACAGGCGGACGAAGCCGCAGGATCGACCCGAAGGAACTGAAACGCCTTTCCGTGCTCGAGCCGCACAAGGCGCTGGGCGCAATCGCTTTCGATTGGGTGATGATCGCAGCGGCGATCGCCGTCAGCGAATATGCCAGCAATCCGCTGGTCTATCTGCTCGCCGTTGTGCTGATCGCCGGACGCATGCATGCACACGGCTGCATGATCCACGAGGCCGCGCATTACCGCATCGTCCGCAACAGAAAACTCAGCGACTGGATGAGCGACCTGTTGCTCGCCTGGCCGGTGCTTGCCACCGTCGACGGCTATCGCCAGAACCATCTCGCGCACCACCAGCATGCCAATACCGACGAGGATCCGGACTGGACGGCGAAGCTCGGCATGCCGCAATTCACCTTCCCGCAGAAGCTTGCTCGCGGCATAACACAGTTGCTTGGCTACCTCGTTGCGGTCAATTCGCTGCGCGACATGCTGCACATGGCCAAACGCATGGGAAAGAACGACCGCTCGACGCTTCAATACAAGCTGCTGCGCATCGGCTTCTATGTGGCCGCCGCGGCGATCTTCACGCTGCTCGGCATCTGGCGGGAAGTGGCGCTCTACTGGGTGGTGCCGTTCCTCACTTTCTTCTGCCTGTTCCTTTATATACGCAGCGTCGCCGAGCACTTTGGCAGCATGGACTATAGCGACGAACTCACGAGTTCACGCACGGTCTATCCGCATGCCTGGGAGAAGCTGTTCTTCGCCCCCCACAACATCAACTATCACCTCGAGCACCACCTCTATCCGGGCGTGCCGTTCTACAACCTGCCGGAGTTGCACGCGATCCTGATGCGCAACAAGGCCTATGCGGACAAGGCGCATATCACCCGCGGCTATACGACGGGCCTTCCGGCGGAATGCTTCGCGCCGGATGCACCGCTGCTGCCGAACCAGCATCCCGTCAGCTATTGAAAATCGAAAACGCTGAGCCCGGTCGCCATCTCATCGAGCCCCAGCGGCCGCGTGACCGGCGGCTCGGCGCGTGCCAGACAGCCCTGCCGTTCACAGAGCCGGCAGGCGGCACCAATCGCGACCGCCGGCGGCATCGCCGAACCGTAGACCACCTCATCAGCGAAGGACGCTTCGCAACCGAGGAGCAAGGCCGTGCGCCGAACCCGCTCCTGAAACGCCGCCTGCGGGCCATCCAGCGTGCGCGCCACCGTCAGAAACGCAGCGCCATCGGGCATTTCGACACGATCGACCAGAACCTGCCCCGGCACCGAGAAGGCGGCGTGGATATTGAGCTTCGGACAGCCGCCGCCGAATTTCGCCTGCGGGAAGCCTGAAGCGCCGGCCCGCCGCAAGCGGTGGCCGGCATTGTCGATCTCCATCAGAAAGAAGGGCACGCCTTGTGCGCCCGGCCGCTGCAGCATGGTCAGCCGATTGGCGGCCTGCTCGAAGGAGACCTGAAAGCGCGCACGCAGCACGTCGACATCATACTTCGCGCGCTGCGCGGCGGCGAGGAAGGCGGCATAGGGCATCATCAGCGCATGCGCGCCATAGCGCGCAAGCTCGAAACGGGCGATGCGGCGCGCCTCCGCCGTCGAGAAACGCAAAGGCTCGAGTTCGGCTATGATCGCCTCATGGCAGGCGATCGATACGGCCTCCATGGCGATCTCGCGGAGCTGGTCATAGGGCGATAGCCGCTCGGAGATGAAGAGGCGCATGGAATGCCGGTCGAAACGGCGGCGCAGATTGGGCATGGCATGCACCGGCAGGCTGCGCACCACCAGGCCATGCTCCTTCTTCAGCCAGTTCCTGAGAGCACCCACGAGATCATCGCCTGGCGACAGCGCCTCATGAAAGGCTTCCGCCGCTGCCTCGATTGCAGCAAAATGATTGGGCCGCGCCTCGAAGGTTTCGCGCACCTCGTCCATCGGCAGCCGCGTGCCCGAAAGCGCCTCCATATGCCCCTGCCCCGCCAGCAGGTCGGCGAGGTCCTTCAGGCGCGCCGCCTGCTCGCGATAGGCGCGATAGAGCTTGACGACACCGCCGGCGGCATTGGGGGCGGCTTCCGCCACCTCGATCAGCTCCTGCTCTCCGGGCAGTTCGGCTGACAACAGCGGATCGGCAAAAACCTCGCGCAATTGCGTGAGGCTGCCACCGGTTTCTCCCTGCAGTTCGTCGAGATCGACCTTGTAGACCGACGCGAGTTTCAAAAGCAGCTGAACAGTCAACGGCCGCTGATTGCGCTCGATCAGATTGAGGTAGGACGGCGAGATGCCGAGGGCCTCGGCCATGGCCGTCTGCGTCAGCGAGAGACCGTTGCGAATACGCCTGACCCGCGGACCGGCGAAGATCTTGTTCTCGGCCATTTGTAACTACCTTTACAATCTGCAACGAACGCGACGATTTACATTTTTTACAAATTTACTTCGCGCTTCTGTCAAAGGCAAGACAAGATAACCCTTTTGAGCGCGCCATTTCATTGTTTCCAATAGCCGAATATCGCAGCGCAATGTAAAAGCTGTCACATGAACTCGAAACACAAAGCGCCGTGCGACGAAAGTCGAATGGATGTCCGATTTTGACAGGAGGATGTAATGACTGATTTTTACAAGCTGGTTCCGAGCGCACCGCAAGGCCGCTTCGATGGCGTCGAACGCCCCTATACCGCCGAGACCGTAAAGCGGCTGCGCGGGTCGGTCGAAATCCGCTATTCGCTGGCCGAAATGGGCGCGAACCGCTTGTGGAAACTCATTCACGAGGATGACTTCGTCAACGCGCTTGGAGCGCTCTCCGGCAACCAGGCCATGCAGATGGTCCGCGCCGGCCTGAAGGCGATCTATCTCTCCGGCTGGCAGGTTGCTGCCGACGCCAACACCGCTTCGGCAATGTATCCGGACCAGTCGCTCTATCCGGCCAATGCGGCGCCCGAGCTCGCAAAGCGCATCAACCGCACGCTGCAGCGCGCCGACCAGATCGAAACGTCGGAAGGCAAGGGCCTTTCGGTCGACACCTGGTTCGCGCCGATCGTCGCCGATGCCGAAGCCGGCTTCGGCGGCCCGCTCAATGCCTTCGAGATCATGAAGGCGTTCATCGAGGCAGGTGCTGCCGGCGTGCACTACGAAGACCAGCTCGCGTCTGAAAAGAAGTGCGGCCACCTCGGCGGCAAGGTTCTGATCCCGACGGCCGCCCATATCCGCAACCTGAACGCAGCAAGGCTTGCCGCCGACGTCATGGGCACGGCGACGCTGGTCATCGCCCGTACGGATGCGGAAGCGGCAAAGCTGCTCACTTCCGATATTGACGAGCGCGACCGTCCTTTCGTCGACTATGACGCCGGGCGCACGGTCGAAGGCTTCTACCAGGTGAAGAACGGGCTGGAGCCCTGCATCGCCCGGGCCATCGCCTATGCACCGCATTGCGACCTCATCTGGTGCGAGACCTCCAAGCCAGATCTGGAGCAGGCCCGCAAGTTCGCCGAAGGCGTACACAAGGCGCATCCGGGCAAGCTGCTCGCCTACAACTGCTCGCCGTCGTTCAACTGGAAGAAGAACCTCGACGACGCGACGATCGCCAAGTTCCAGCGCGAGCTGGGCGCGATGGGCTACAAGTTCCAGTTCATCACGCTTGCCGGCTTCCACCAGCTGAACTTCGGCATGTTCGAACTGGCGCGCGGCTACAAGGCGAGACAGATGGCCGCCTATTCGGAACTGCAGGAAGCGGAATTCGCAGCCGAGGTCAACGGCTACACCGCAACCAAACACCAGCGCGAAGTGGGCACCGGCTATTTCGACGCCGTTTCGATGGCGATTACCGGTGGCCAATCCTCAACGACCGCTATGAAGGAATCGACCGAGCACGACCAGTTCCGCCCGGCCGCAGAGTGAAAGCCCGGCGGGAGCGCGGCAATCCCTGCCCGCTGCGCTCCTGCCGATCCTCATAAATCAGAGCGGGACACGGACGGAAACCGCAGACACTCTTCCGCATCCCACTCTAGCCTCGAACCTCAAGGAGAAGTCCAATGACAGTCCAGACACGCGTCAAGGAACGGGCCGAGGAACAGTCTTCGGCGATGACCCCGGACCAGCAGGCAGCGATCCGTATGGTCGCCAACGACCTGCACCGCCTCAACCAGTCCGTCATGAAAGCCGTCGATGCCGGCGTTTCGGTCGAGCTCGTTCGCTCGGCCCGCCACCACGGCGGTGAAGGCAACTGGGGCGACCTCCTGATCCCGGTCATCGTGACCCAGGGCAGGCCATGACACTCGTTGCTGTGACGCTTGGGATGGCCTTGCTTTCATCCGTCTCGCTTCGTCCGCTCGCTGCATCTTTCGTCCGAAGCACAATTTATCGTTGAATATCATTGAAACTGCAGCGCGAGATCTCGGCGCACAAGATCAGAAAGGCCGGCAGCGATGCCGGCCTTTCCGTGCTCGCGGTGATCGTTCACGATGCAACGATCACCGGCAACCCACTATTTCAGGTTGATCGAACCTCCCGCTCCTGCCTATATTAGCCAAACCTACCTTAGGCAGAGGTGCGCATGCATCGATCGACGAGAGCTGCCGATACGGCCGAACTGACGGAGTTTATCTACGGCGCCGCATTTGGTGACTGCAGCTGGCAGGACTTTCTTGATCGACTGACCACGACGATGCCCGGCGGGCGCTCGGCGCTCCATTACCACGATCTCACATCGCCGGCGTCATGCGTGCCCTATGTCTCCGGCTTTACGCCGGAAGCCATCGACCAGTTCAACAGCCACTTCGCGGCGATCAATCCCTGGATACCGAAGTCGGTCCTCGTGCCCGTCGGCCGCGGTCTCGCCGGCGAGCATATCGTCTCGCGCGCGGATTTGCTGAAATCGGAATTCTACAATGACTGGCTGAAGGGCCAGACCGGCTGCGAGACCACGGTGGGCGTCACCATCGTGCGCAGCGCGACGCGCACATTGCTCGTATCGACCTGTACATCGTCCACGGACGAGGAACTCAACCGGCAGGCGGCCGATCAATATACCCTTCTTGCCCCTCATCTGAAACGCGCCTTCGATTTCCTGCGCCGACGGGACCTGATGATGGCCGAGCAGCATGAGGGCCAGACGCTTCTCGATACGATCGGCGTCGGCGTCATTTATGTCGGCGACAATCTTCGCATCCGCTCGATGAACGTCAACGCCGAACGCATGGCGGCGAAGGGTTCTCCGTTTCGCGTCACGATCGGCGGACGCTTGTTCATGGACGAACCGGAAGCCAACGCGGCACTGGAGCTTCTGGCCTCACCGGTCGGCACTCCCGCACAGCCGCAGGTTCGCATCGTCAGGACCGCGGAGAATGGCGCCTTTCGGATCACGCTCGTCCGGCGAAGCGCCAGTATCTTCACCGAACTCCTCGATGGCCCCACCGTCGCGGTGCTGGTCGAGCCGGCGTCCTCGCTGGTTTTTGACCAACGCCTCACCCACCTGAAAGACAGCTACGGCCTCACGCCGGCCGAAATCCGCATCGCGTCAGGCGTCGTTGCCGGCCTGACGCTGAAGGAAATGTCGCATGCCAACGGCGTCAGCTACGAGACGACCCGTACGCAGCTTAAAAGCATCTATTCCAAGACCCGGGTCAATTCTCAGGCCGCCCTGGTCAAGCTCCTGATGCGCTGACCGAAGGCGCCAGAACCCACGACCCGTCGTTCTGGATGCGGGCCGGTCGCGCGCATGCTCAGCCGCGACGCGGCCGTTTTCCGGCAAAGACGTCAGCATGGCTACGCAACAGCTTCGTCATGCGATCGACCACCGTGCGGATTTCCTTTCGGTGCCGATCCTCGTTGTTCATCACGATCCATTGCCGATGCCTGAGCGCCGGGATTTCGTCACCCGCCCGCTCCAGCATCGGATCGAGATCGCCGACGAAACAGGGAAGCACGGCGCACCCGGCGCCGGCACGGGCGAGATCCAGGAGCGAACGCGGCCGTGTGATCGTCGCGACGATCCTGCCCTCTGCCTGCTGGTGAGGCCAGCGAAGATAGGCCGAGATCGCCTCCTCTTCGCCCACGGCCACCCACCGACTGTTGGCAGCTGACGCTGCGTTCTTCTGGCGATAGGCGGCGTAGGCGACGTCACCGATCAGGCTCGCCGCCAGATAGCTTTCCTCGGGCTCGAAAGCACGGATGCCGATATCGGTCTCACGATAGGCGAGGCTTGCGCGTGTCTCGCCAACCGTTATCGCCAGGCTGAAACCATCCCTCTCGCTGCAAAGTGCCGGGAAATTCTCGGCAAGAAGCCAGGCATTCCAGGTGCCGACGGTGATGCGGACTGTCGCGCCTTCACCCTCGCGCCGCCAGCTTTCGACCAGGCGCGCCGCCGTCTCCATCTCCTGAAGCTGCTCGAAAAGAAGCTCACCGTCGCCAGTGAGCTGATAGCCGGTCTGGCTGCGCAGGAATAAGGCGCGGCCCGTCCGCTCCTCGAGCTCCAGCATCCGCCGCCCGACCGTGGCCGGGCTCGAACCGAGCGCCTGTGCCGCGCCGGTCAGGCCCCCGGTGCGCGCCACGCTCATGAAACAGCGGTAGATATCCCAATCCAGGTTTTTCATTACTGAAAAATATAGCGCGATATCCGGTGTATGTAAAACTGCTTTGGATGCATAAAAGACGTGATGCCCACCAAGTGAGGAGCATCACCATGGAAATGATGGCAATGGTCTATATCGCCGACATGGCCTTGAAGAACCGGCGTTGGGACGAAGACTTCGATCCGAAGCCGCCGGGATATCTTCGGCGCCTCTTTAACGCCCTGTCCGTCAGGATTGCCCAGCGGCGCATGAGGCGCCTTGACGCTGAAGAAAAGAGCACCGCGGAGCCCTGCGGCCACGCGGTGCAATGTTAGCCCCTGCCCTTGTTATGTCGCACGGCGATACCGGTTTGCCGTGCCTTCGCCTGAAGGCGGAACGTCCGCCGTCAGCGAATTCGATTGCCGGCCGCCTCAGGCGGCCCGGTAATTGTAGTCGTCTGCCTGCGGCTCCAGCCGGAACTGCTCGACAAGCATCATCAACGTGTCGGCCTGGTGCGCGAGCGACCGGCTCGTCGCCGTGGCTTCCTCGACCATGGAAGCGTTCTGCTGTGTCATCTGGTCCATCTGGTTGACCGAGCCGTTGACCTCGTTGAGCGCAACGGCCTGATCGCGGCTAGCGGTCGCGATCATCTCCACATGCTGGCTGACGGTGACGATCTGCGCGCTGATCGATGCCAGCACTTCGCCCGTTTCCTTGACCAGGTGCGAACCGGCATTGACCTCGTTCGTCGACTTGTTGATGAGCCCCTTGATCTCGCGCGCGGCCTCTGCCGAACGCTGCGCCAGTTCACGCACTTCCTGGGCGACAACGGCAAAGCCCTTGCCTGCTTCACCCGCACGCGCCGCCTCGATGCCGGCGTTCAGCGCCAACAGGTTCGTCTGGAAGGCGATGTCGTCGATCACCTCGATGATCTGCTCGATCTGGCGCGAGGCCTCCTCGATGCGTCCCATGGCGGCGATCGCGTTGGTGACGACGGTCGCTGAGCTGTCGGCGCTGCGCTTCGTCTGGATCACGGCATGGTTGGCTTCGCCGGCACGCTCGGCCGAAGAGCGAACGGTCACGGTGATCTGGTCGACCGCAGCGGCGGTTTCTTCAAGCGATGCCGCCTGGGCTTCCGTTCGCTTCGACAGCGAGTCGGCGGCATGATGCATGCTTGAACCGCTTTCCTGGATCGCCTGCGCATTGGCACGGATCTGGGAGAGCGTGTCCTGCAGCCGGATCAGCGAGCCGTTGAAGTCCTCGCGCAACTGTTCGAGACGACCGTGGAACGGAACCTCGATCTGGCGCGAGAGGTCGCCCTGCGCGAGACGGCCGAGACCGGCTGCAAGCTCGCTGACGGCCAGATCGATCTGACGATCGAGCTCCCGCTTTTCCCGATCGTTGCGGCTGCGCTCCATCTCGGCGCGAGTACGCTGCTCTTCGCTCTCGGCCTCGATGCGCACCTTGGAAAGCGCGTTCTCCTTGAAGACGCCGAGCGCGCGCGCCATGTCGCCGATTTCGTCACGACGGGCGTCGCCGTCGATCGCCGTGTCGAGGCGGCCATCGGCGAGGCGCCGCATGGCAGCGGTGATCTGACCGATCGGCTTCTTCAGCGTCAGCGTCAAAGCAATGCCGGCAAGCAGCGCGATGACGACGCCGCCGACGGTTGCGGCCACCGAGATCTGGTTTGCTTCCTGGCGTTCTGTTCCGGCGGCCACCTTCTGCTGCTCGGCAAAGCCGGTGAGATCGCCCCAGATCTGGTCGATCGATTGGCCGGCAGCGTCGAAGTCGGCGGTCCGCTTGACGGTGATTTCGACGAGCGCTGCGGCATCCTTCTTCATCGCCGTCAGGATCGGCATCAGCGTATCGGCGATCTTGTCGAAGGAAGCGCCGTCACTGGCAACACCACGCAGCGTCGCCATGTTCTGTTGAACGGCAAGCGACTTGTCGAGCAGCTTCTGGCGGCTCTCTTCGTTCGTCTGCCCCATGAAAGTCGCAGCGGAAATCTGAATGTCCGTGATCGACGCGGCGAGCCGGCGGGTTGCGGTCAGTACCGATTCCGTCGTGACGATCTGCTCGTCGAGTTCGGCGAAGATCCGCGTCGCGTCACGCATCTTGCCGACCGATGCCGCCTCCAGGCGGAAGCTCGCAGTGCGGAAACGGTCGACATATTTGGAGATGCCGGCAAGCGTCTCCGGGCCGGCCGGCGCCTTCAGCAGCGAACCGATCTCGCTCGAAGCCGACGTGATCGTTTCGGCAAGCGATTTCTCGTCCTTCGGCAGCAGACGGAAGATGTCGCGCTCGGTGCGGCCGATCATCGGGAAGCGTTCCTTGACGGCCTTGAGCTTGTCGTCGACGGTGATCGCCTTGCTGACCTCGGTGCCGAATTCGTTGAAGAAGCGGCTGGCGCGCATCAGCTTTTCGGCTTCGCGCAACATGGTCTTGGCAGCGTTTTCGTTCTTCCGCACGGCGTATTGCAGCCGGTTCGATTCCTCGTTGATCTTGGAGCGCTCGATCAGCAGCGCGTCGAGGTTTGCCGCCATCGCTGCGCGCAGCTCCTGCTCGCCGACATGCAGCTTCCAGAGGCCATCAATGCGTGCCTCGATGTCGTTTGTCGCGGCGATTGCGGCCGTCAACTCGTCCTGACCGCTCTGGCCGGCGACCTGCGCGGCCGTCGCCGCAAGCACGTCCTTCTGAGCCGAAATCTTCGACTGGACGGCTTGCCTGGTTTCCTCGGTCGTCGAATGCAGGAAGGCGTTCATGCCCGCATAGACATCCTTGAAGCCGCTCAATGTCTGCAGCACGCTGTTGGAAATCTCCATGCGGCCCTGAAGCAGGCCGGATGCATAGAGACCGGTGATACCGACGGCACAGATGCTGACGACGAAGGGCAGGATGAAAAAGAGCACCTTCGTCTGGATCTTGAAACGGGCAAGAATTCTATCAATGAACATTGAAAACACCTTGGCTCGCAGCTCGCATTCGCCTCCCCCGGCAGCTCGAGACGTCTCCGCCTTCAACGACAGGGCGTGAAGGTGCGAGCGATCGAGAGCCACCCGATGCGCAAACAGGCTGATGTTTTTCGGAAAATCATACGGCGCACGCCGCAAGTCCGTCGGCAATCATTGCGGATCCGCGTCACCACTCCTAGGCAACGTGGACCTGACGAACTCACATCGTCGCACTATCCAATTTGAACGATTAAAATTTATATAAGCGCGTTTCACCTGCGGCAGAAAATCCGAAGGTGCGCGGGGCGCTTCAACGGCGCCCGAGGAACCGGCCGTCTAGGGCCGGTTGCCTGAGATCAGAACCAAAGGGCCGGAAGGGCTGCAAGCGCGGCTACGGCGAAGAAAGCGATGAGGGCGAGGCGCGTGATCGCGGCCTTCTGCTGACGGCTTTCATCGGTGCGGGCGACCGCGATGGCGCGGGGACGGCGGCGTGGTTGGTTCATGGCATCCTGTCCTTGTCACATTCACCGGCAACCATCGGCCCGGATGAACCGGCTTGCCAGTCACACATATATTGCAGCCATGCCGTGGCGGAGGAAAGTCAAAAAATAGGAAACAGTGTTATTTCCGTTTACGCGACAATCCGATCACACCAACCGCCGGCTGTGCCGACGAGAATAAAGGTTCGATCAGAGCCGTTAACAATCGCTGAAGCACGACCCACCAAAAGCGGGGAGATCAGGCGTCCTGCCCGGCAGCAAAGCCCGATGCCCAGGCCCATTGGAAATTGTAGCCGCCGAGCCAGCCGGTCACATCGACGCATTCGCCGATGAAGTAGAGCCCCGGTACCGCCTTCGCCTGCATCGTCTTGGAATCGAGCCCTTTGGTATCGACGCCGCCGAGCGTGACCTCGGCCGTGCGATAGCCTTCCGATCCGGCGGGCTTGATCGTCCAGGCCTGGATCGAAGACGAAAGCTGGTTGATCGTCTTGTCCGAGAGGTCGGCAAGCTGACGGCCGGTCAGCTTCGCGCCGTCGGCGAAAAACTGTGCGAGCCGGCGCGGCAGGATATCGCCAAGCGCCGTCTGCACCGCCTGCTTACCGTGGGTACGGCGGATCTCCTTGAGGATCGCGGAGATGTCGATATCGGGCATCAGCCGCAACTCGATCTCCTGTCCCTCGCGCCAATAGGAAGAGATCTGCAGGATCGCCGGGCCGCTCAGGCCACGATGGGTGATCAGCACCGCCTCGCGAAAAGCCGTCTTGCCGAACCGGGCTTCGGCGTCGGCTGCGACGCCCGCCAGTTCGCCGATCGTTTCGAGTTGCGCCGGATCGAGGGTCAGCGGCACGAGGCCCGGCCGCGTTTCGACGATGCCAAGGCCGAACTGCTCGGCGATCCGGTAGGCGAGCCCGGTCGCACCCATCTTCGGAATCGACTTGCCGCCGCTGGCTATGACGAGCGATTGGGCATCGATAGGCCCCTCATCCGTCATGACGCGGAAGCCCGCCCCGTGGCGTTCGACGCTTTCGATCGTTGTCTCCAGCCGCAACTCGGCGTGCACATCACGCATTTCCGCGAGCAGCATCCTGATGATGTCCTTGGCCGAGTGGTCGCAGAAGAGCTGGCCGAGGGTCTTTTCGTGCCAGGCGATGCCGTGCTTTTCGACCAAGGCCAGGAAATCGCGCGGCGTATAACGCGCCAGTGCCGACTTGCAGAAATGCGGGTTGGCCGAAAGGAAATTCTTCGGCCCCGCATGGATATTGGTGAAGTTGCAGCGACCACCGCCGGAGATGCGGATCTTCTCGCCGGGTGCCTTGGCATGGTCGAGCACAGCCGCGCGGCGGCCGCGCTTGCCCGCTTCGATGGCGCACATCATGCCCGCAGCACCGGCGCCGATGATGACCACATCCTTCTTCTCAGCCACGAAACACCCCAGCTCTTTTGTCTTTCCTTCCCGGTGGCAAAGAAGAAAGTCAATGACCAAGCCCATCTAGCCAATTGCCAATCTGTGGTTATGATGCGTCATCCGAAGCCAAAACCGGTGATTTATGCCCTCCAAGAGAAGTGCTGCCCAACAAACAACGAAAATCAGCAAAACTTCGAAAATACCCCCCGCCTTGCACTCCCTCCGCGGTGTGAAGACCTGGAAGGAAGCCACGGACTGGCTCAAGATCCGCGGTATCGAAGACGTCGAATGCATCACGCCCGACCTTGCCGGCGTGCCTCGCGGCAAGATGATGCCGACCTCGAAATTCACGTCCAACACCTCGCTGGCGCTCCCCTCGGCCGTCTACCGGCACACGATCTCGGGCGAATATCCTGACGAAACCGGGCAGTTCCGCTACGATTCGCGCGACAGCGATATCAAGCTCGTGCCTGATCTCTCCACCCTTTCGGTCGTGCCCTGGGAGACCGACCCGACGGCGCAGGTGATCTGCGACATCGTCGGTTCGCAGGGTGAGCAGATCAGCTACACGCCGCGCAACGTCCTGAAGCGCGTGGTCGACCTTTACAAGAAGAAGGGCTGGAAACCGGTCGTCGCACCGGAAATCGAATTCTACCTCGTCGCCACCAATGACGACCCTGACTATCCCCTGCATCCACCGAAAGGTCGCTCCGGTCGCTCGATCCTTGGCGGTCAGGGCTATTCGATTGCCGGCATCAACGAGTTCGACGAGCTGATCGACGACATCTACCACTTCTCCGAGAAGCAGGGTCTCGAGATCGACACGCTGATCCATGAAGAGGGACCGGCGCAGCTCGAGATCAACCTTCGCCACGGCGACCCGATCGAGCTGGCCGACCAGGTCTTCCTGTTCAAGCGCACGATCCGCGAGGCGGCGCTGAAACACGGCATCTATGCCACCTTTATGGCCAAGCCGATGCAGGGCCAGCCGGGTTCGGCGATGCACATCCACCAGTCGGTGGTCGAAATCAACACCGGCCGGAACCTGTTTTCGAACCCGGATGGATCGGCATCGAAGGAATTCTTCCACTTCATCGGCGGCATGCAGCACTACGTGCCGCGCACGCTGGTCATGATGGCGCCCTATGTGAACTCCTTCCGCCGGCTGACGCCCGACATGTCGGCGCCGGTTAATACCGCCTGGGGCTACGACAACCGCACGACCGCCTTCCGCATCCCGGTGTCGGAACCGGTCGCCCGGCGCATCGAGAACCGGCTGCCGAGCTCGGATGCCAACCCCTACCTGGCGCTCGCGGCCTCGCTTGCCTGCGGCTATCTCGGCATCGTCGAACAGCGGGAGCCGACGGCACCGACCGAGGACACGGCCAACGAGGGCGAGATCGACCTGCCGCGCGGCCTGCTCGAAGCTGTCGCTCTGCTCGAATCGGCACCATCGCTTGCGGAGGTGCTGAGCCCTGAGTTCATCGCCATCTATGCCGGCGTCAAACGTGGCGAGTTCGAAACCTTCATGCAGGTCATCAGTCCCTGGGAACGCGAATTCCTGCTTCTCAACGTCTGACCTCAGAGGTTCTCCATGCCCTGGCAAAGCCCGATCTCGCCCGGTTACTCCTGGTATGAGGCGACCGTTCCGGATCGACCGGAGTATCCCGCCATGCCCGGATCGCGGAAAGCCAACGTCGCGATCGTCGGCGGTGGCTATACCGGGCTGCAGGCCGCCTGGAACCTGGCGCGGCAGGGCGTCGACGTCACCTTGATCGACGCCTGCCGCTTCGGCGACGGTGCCTCTGGCCGCAATGGCGGCCAGTTCGGCACCGGGCAGCGCGCCTGGGCGGACGAGACCGAGACAAGCCTTGGTCATGAGCGGGCACAGGCGCTCTTCGACATGGCGGAGAATGCCAAGCGCTATGTGCTCGACTTCGCAAGCGCCCACGAAATCGACATCGAGTTCGTGCCCGGCCAGCTCTCGGTCGGCCACAAGAAGAGCTTCGAAAAAGACTATCGCGACCATGCGGAAGCGATGGCAACACGCTTCGGCTATCCGCATCTCTCCTTCATGGATCGGGAGGAAACCGCAAGCCGGCTCGGATCGAGCCACTACCACTTCGGCATCCGCGATGCCGGCACCGGCCATATCCACCCGATGAAGCTGCTGGTCGGCCTTGCGAAACAGGCCGCCCTTGCCGGTGCCAATCTCTTCGAGCAGACGAAGGCAACCAAGATCGAGCGCCAAAGCGGCACGATCGTCATCACCACCGACCGCGGCACGATCACCGCCGACCGCGCGCTCGTCGCCTGCAACGCCTATATCGGCAATCTCGAGCCGGTGAGCGCCAGCCACGTCATGCCGATCCGCTCCTTCATCGGCGCAACGACGGTGCTTTCCGACCACCCAAAGGTCATTCCCGGCGGCGAATCGGTCGATGATTCGCGCTTCGTCGTGCGCTATTTCCGCAAGTCGCGGGACGGGCGGCTGCTCTTCGGCGGCCGCGAGGCCTATACCGCTGACAATCCGCTCGATATCTCGACCCACATCCGCCGGCAGATCAGCGAGATCTATCCGGAACTTGCCAATATCGAGATCACCCATGCCTGGGGCGGCTCGGTCGGCATCACCATGCCGCGCACGCCCTTCTGTCGCGAAGTGATGCCCGGCGTCACCTCGATCGGCGGCTATTCCGGCCACGGCGTGATGCTCTCCAACTATTGCGGCAAGCTCTATGCCGACCTGGCGCTCGGCAAGGATACCGAGCTCGATCTGCTGAAAGCCCTGAAAATCCCGGCTTTTCCCGGTGGTACGCGGTTCCGCTCCGCCCTTCTCTTCCTCGCGTTAAGCTGGTACGCATTACGTGACAGGTTCTGAGAAGCCCTCGCGGCGGCATTTTATTGCGCCGCACCCTAGCGCATTTAAATCGATTAGATTATATGTGTCCGTGACCTGAACAGATCGAGATATCCCATGAGCAGCCAGATCATTCCCGTCGAACCATTTGACTATGTGGTGTTCGGGGGCACCGGCGATCTTGCGGAGCGCAAGCTGTTGCCGGCGCTCTATCACCGGCAACTGGAAGGCCAGATCACCGAGCCGACCCGCATCATCGGGGCGTCGCGCGCAGCACTGAGCCATGAGGACTATCGCAAATTCGCCGTCGATGCGCTGAAGGAACATCTGAAGGCGGACGAGTACAAGGAAGAGGAAGTCGCCAAGTTCGCCGCGCGCCTGTTCTATGTTTCCGTCGACGCCAAGTCGGACCAGGGCTGGGACGCACTGAAGAAGATCCTCGAAGAGGGCAAGGAGCGTATCCGCGCCTTCTATCTCGCTGTCGGCCCGGCTATCTTCGGCGACATTTCCGAACGCATCCGCGATCACAAGCTGATCACCAAGAATACCCGCATCGTCGTCGAAAAGCCGATCGGCCGCGACCTCGCATCGGCGACCGAGCTCAACGACACGATCGGCAAGGTCTTCCGCGAAGAGCAGATCTTCCGTATCGACCACTATCTCGGCAAGGAGACGGTGCAGAACCTGATGGCGCTGCGCTTCGCCAATGCGCTCTACGAGCCGCTGTGGAACTCCGCCCATATCGACCACGTGCAGATCACCGTGGCGGAAGCCGTCGGCCTCGAAAACCGCGCCGGCTATTACGACAAGGCCGGCGCGCTGCGCGACATGGTGCAGAACCACATTCTGCAGCTCGTCTGCTTCGTCGCCATGGAAGCGCCGACCTCGATGGACGCGGAAGCGGTCCGCGACGAAAAGCTCAAGGTTCTGCGCGCGCTGAAGCCGATCACCTCGTCCAACGTCGAACAGGTGACGGTGCGCGGCCAGTACCGCGCCGGCGCCTCTGCCGGCGGTCCGGTCAAGGGCTATCTCGAAGAGCTCGAAGGCGGCGTTTCGAACACCGAGACCTTCGTGGCGATCAAGGCCGAGGTCAGCAACTGGCGCTGGGCCGGCGTGCCCTTCTACATCCGTACAGGCAAGCGCCTTGCCGGCCGCATGTCGGAAATCGTCATCACCTTCAAGCAGATTCCGCACTCGATCTTCGACAACAACGCCGGCCGTATCTCCGCCAACCAGCTGGTCATTCGCCTGCAGCCGAACGAAGGCGTGAAGCAGTCGCTGATGATCAAGGATCCTGGCCCGGGCGGCATGCGCCTGCGTAACGTTTCGCTCGATATGAGCTTTGCCGAGGCATTTGCCGTGCGCAATGCCGACGCCTATGAGCGGCTGCTCTTCGACGTCGTCCGCAACAACCAGACGCTGTTCGTACGCCGCGACGAGGTCGAGGCCGCATGGAAGTGGGTCGACCCGATCCTGAAGGCCTGGGAGGAAACCGGGCAGCAGGTTCAGGGCTATACCGCCGGCACCTGGGGTCCGAGCCAGTCGATCGCGCTGATCGAGCGCGACGGCCGCACTTGGAACGATGCGATATAGGTGCGACCATGACGACAGAGCTTCATACATTTGAAAACGGTGCGGCACTCGCAGAGGGCTTGGCTGACGCCGTAAGCAGCGCACTTTCTGCCGGCATTGCAGCACGCGGTTCGGCGAGCATCGCAGTCTCCGGCGGCTCGACCCCCAAGGCTTTCTTCAAGGCGCTGTCCAAAAAGGACATCGCCTGGGACAAGGTAACCGTGACGCTCGTTGACGAACGTTTCGTGCCGCCGGAAAGTGATCGCTCCAACCATGGCCTGGTTGCCAGCAACCTGCTTCAGGACAAGGCGGCCGCGGCCAAGTTCCTGCCGCTCTACCATGCGGCCCCGACCGCCGAGGCGGCCGCTGAAATCGCAAGCCGGGAAACGGCAGCAATCGGCGCGCCGTTCGACGTCGCCATTCTCGGCATGGGAACGGACGGGCACACCGCGTCGTTCTTCCCGGGCGGATCGCAACTCGCGCGTGCCATCGATCCGGCGACGCCGCGCGGCGTGATCACCATGGAGGCGGAAGGTGCCGGCGAAACCCGCCTGACGCTGACCTTCGCCAGCCTTCAGGATGCGCGGCTTCTGGTGCTGCACATCGAAGGCGAAGGCAAGAAGACCGTTCTCGCCAAGGCTGAAGAGGCCGGCGACGAGAAGGACATGCCGATCCGCGCGATGCTGCGCCGTGCCGCATCGCCGGTGCAGATTTATTGGGCGCCGTAGATCGACTGCTGTTGGGTTGAATTGGCCCAATATCAAAGTGGAGACACGTTCAGCCGGTGGCGCGCTCCCGCCTGAACGGGAAAGTGTTTCTGAGAACATGCCGGGACGCAACCTGCGCTCTCCCAAGCTCGCCGCGCTCCGGACCGATGACTGGATGAAGATGAGGAGCTTCAAGGCTCCGGAACAGGATTTGCCATGTCCGCCGATTCCCGCATTGCCGCGATCACCGCTCGCATCGTCGAGCGCTCGAAACCGCACCGCGAACCCTATCTCGACCGCGTCCGCCGGGCGGCGTCGAGCGGCCCGCACCGCAGCGTGCTCGGCTGCGGCAACCTAGCGCACGGGTTTGCCGTCTGTTCCCCCGCCGAGAAGGTGGCGCTTGCGGGCGACCGCGTGGCCAATCTCGGCATCATCACCTCCTATAATGACATGCTCTCGGCGCACCAGCCGTTCGAGACCTATCCGGCGCTCATCCGCGATGCGGCGCGCGAAGCGGGCGGCGTCGCACAGGTTGCCGGCGGTGTGCCGGCCATGTGCGATGGCGTCACCCAGGGGCAGCCGGGCATGGAGCTCTCGCTCTTCTCGCGCGACCTGATCGCCATGGCTGCCGGCGTCGGCCTGTCGCACAACATGTTCGATTCCACCGTCTATCTCGGCGTCTGCGACAAGATCGTACCGGGTCTCGTCATTGCGGCGCTGACCTTCGGCCATCTGCCCGCCATCTTCGTGCCCGCAGGTCCGATGACCTCGGGCCTCCCGAACGACGAGAAGGCGCGGGTGCGCCAGCTCTTCGCCGAAGGCAAGGTCGGCCGCGACGAGCTTCTCGAAGCAGAGTCCAAGTCCTACCACGGGCCGGGCACCTGCACGTTCTATGGCACGGCCAATTCCAACCAGATGCTGATGGAGATCATGGGCTTCCACCTGCCCGGCGCCTCCTTCATCAATCCCGGCACGCCGCTGCGCGACGCGCTGACGAAGGAAGCCGCCAAGCGGGCGCTGGCGATCACCGCCATGGGCAACGAGTTCACCCCCGCCGGCGAGATGATCGACGAGCGCTCGATCGTCAACGGCGTCGTCGGCCTGCATGCGACCGGCGGCTCGACCAACCACACGATGCACCTCGTCGCCATGGCGCGTGCCGCCGGCATCGTGCTCACCTGGCAGGATATCTCCGAGCTTTCGGATATCGTGCCGCTACTCGCGCGCGTCTATCCGAACGGCCTTGCCGATGTGAACCACTTCCATGCCGCCGGCGGCATGGGCTTCCTGATCAGCCAGTTGCTGCGGGGCGGGCTGCTGCACGATGACGTGCACACCGTCGTCGGCCAGGGCCTCGATGCCTACAAGATCGACGTTCGGCTTGGAGCCGACGGCGGCGTCGAGCGCGTGCCGACACCGAAGGAAAGCGCCGACCCGAAGGTGCTTGCGACCATCGACCAACCCTTCCAGCATACCGGCGGCCTGAAGATGCTGACCGGCAATCTCGGCAAGGCGGTCATCAAGATTTCAGCCGTGAAACCGGATCGCCACGTCATCGAGGCCCCGGCCAAGATCTTCCACGACCAGGCCGAGCTCAATGCCGCCTTCAAGGCGGGCAAGCTCGAGGGCGATTTCGTCGCCGTCGTGCGCTTCCAGGGCCCAAAGGCGAACGGAATGCCGGAGCTGCACAAGCTGACGACCGTGCTCGGCATCCTGCAGGATCGCGGCCAGCGCGTCGCCATCCTCACCGACGGGCGCATGTCCGGCGCCTCCGGCAAGGTGCCGGCGGCAATCCACGTCACCCCGGAAGCCAAGGACGGTGGGCCGATCGCCCGCATCCAGGAAGGCGACATCGTGCGCATCGACGCGGTCGCCGGGACGATCGAGGTGCTGGTCGAGGACATCGCGCTGAAGACGCGGGTACCTGCGCATGCCGACCTCTCGGACAACGATTTCGGCATGGGCCGTGAGCTTTTCGCGCCGTTCCGGGCGATTGCAGGCGCTGCCGACCATGGAGCGAGCGTTCTCTTCCACTAGGACGCAAATAGCGCCGCCTCCTCAGCCGGGGCGGCGCCCTTTTCTAGCGAACTTTTCTTCGAGGCAGCGGCAAGCTCTCCGCCCTCACTGCCCGCTTACGGCAGCGGACCAGGGAACATGTCATTGCGCCCATCGTAGCGCTCGATCTCCAGCGTAAATACATCGACTCCTTCGATGCAGCGGGCATTGATGGAGATCTTGTTGTCCGGATAGCCGCCGCGCATGATCGGCGTCGAGCAGGTCGGGCAGAAGTGATGGCCCTCGTTGAGACCGCGCCAGATGTAGCTCGACAGGCGACGTTTCTCGGTGAGCAGCTTCACCTTGGCGGCGTCCACCTTCCAATGAAGGAAGCCGGAGCGCCGGCAGGTCGAACAGTTGCATTCGACGAGGCCAGAAAGCTCCTCGTCAACCTCGACTGCGATGTCGCCGCAATGGCAGGAAAGCCGATAGGGTCGCTGCATGGTTCCGGTCCGAGTCTGTTGAAGAAGACCGCAACCATTCATTGCGCCGACAGGACGGTCAAGCCCCACACCTCAAGCCGCGTTCGGCCTCAGCGATAGATATCGAGCGTTCGGTTGCGATGGTTCGGATGGGTGCTGTAAACGAAGATCCGATTGAGATCGCGGTCGGTCAGCAGGCGGAGGAACCGCGCTTCGATGACGTTGTTGGCATGCACGCGCTTCAGCAGGCAGCCGACCATCTGGATGCGGGCACTCGGGATATCGAGATAGAAGTTCTGCGGAAGCTGATACTGCGTCAGGATACTGATGACGGCGCCGCTTTTGGAGAGCTTGATGATCTCGCAGCGGCGGGAACTCAGCTGCGTCATGCCCTTCTCGGTATATTCGATGCGCGCCTCGTTCCGTGTGTCCTCCATCGGAAAGTTCGCTTCCCGATCGTACATGAAGGACTCTTCCTTGTTCAGGAAGTGCTGCTGCATTGCGGGCGCCGCGCCTCTCATCGATATGCCTTTCCTATCCCCTTTTGAAACAGATTAGCGGCAGAGATTTAACAGAGGGTTTGATCCGTAGGTTGCATTGAAAAAACCCGCCCGATTTTACGGGCGGGTCGAGATGACCATCTGTTCGTTAGACAAATCCGGACGGAGGGCCGCTACGCACCTCTCCTGGAACTGATCTTCCAAGCCGCAAGTCCGGACGGAAAACCGCTACGCACTTTTCCTGGAATTGATCTTCCAGGCCGCAATTCCGGACGGAAAACCGCTGCGCACTTTTCCTGGAATTGCTTACGCGCGATAGCTGCGACCGTCAGCATCGAACAGGTGCAGTTTGGCCTTGTCGGCGGTGAAGCGCACCTTGTCGCCGCGATGAACCGGCAGGATGCCGGGGATCTTGGCGATGATCGGCTCCTTGTCGACCAGACCTTCGATATAGAGCAGCGTCACTTCGCCAAGTGCCTCGACGATGGCGACCGTGCCCTCGAACAGGAAGTCCTCGCCAGTGGAGACCTGCAGGTCTTCCGGCCGGACGCCGAAGCTCGCCATCTTGCCGTTCTGCGATGCGTCCGTGGCTATATCGAGCGTGACGCTCTTGCCGCCGGTCAGCTTCACCGTGGTCTGCGCGCCGGTGGCGGTAATCGCCGAGGGGATGATGTTCATCGCCGGCGAGCCGATGAAGCGCGCGACGAAGAGATTGGCCGGCCGCTCGTAAAGTTCCAGCGGCGCACCCACCTGCTCGATATGGCCCTGCGACAGCACGACGATGCGGTCGGCGAGCGTCATCGCCTCCACCTGGTCGTGGGTGACATAGATCATCGTGGTATCAGCCATCTGCTCGTTGAGCTTGGCGATCTCGATGCGGGTGGCAACGCGCAAGGCCGCGTCGAGGTTCGACAGCGGCTCGTCGAACAAGAAGACCTTGGGGTCGCGGCAGATCGCCCGGCCGATCGCAACGCGCTGGCGTTGACCGCCCGAAAGCGCTTTCGGCAGACGATCAAGGTATTTGGTGAGCTGCAGGATATCGGCGGCCGCGCGCACGCGCCGGTCGATCTCCTCTTTCGATTCCTTGGCAATCCGCATGCCGAAGGCCATGTTGTCGTAGACGGTCATATGCGGATAGAGCGCATAGGACTGGAACACCATGGCGATGCCGCGCTTCGACGGCGGCACGGTGTTGACGCGCTCGCCATCGATGAACATGTCGCCGCCGGTGATCTCCTCGAGACCCGCGATCATGCGCAGCAGCGTCGACTTTCCGCAGCCGGACGGACCGACGAAGACGATGAACTCGCCCTGCTTGATGTCGAGATTGATGCCGTGAATGACATCGACCGCGCCGTAGGACTTGCGGATATCTTTAAGCAGCAGACCCGTCATTGCACCCTCCCCTTCGGTTCTTCCCGTCAGTTCTTGCTCTCATCATTGTTCAGCCGGCGTCACACCAACCGGGCGAAGTACGCGCCCCAGGCCGGCAGGTTGACCGTTCTGTCCTTCACCTCGGCTGCAAAGCCGTGCCCTTCAAGCGCGGCGACCGGTTCGTTCGGCAGCGTGGCCGCAGCCGGCGTACCGCTCATGTTGAACAGGCAGAAAAGCTTCTCGTTGCCATAGCTGCGCACGAAGGCGAGCACCTGTCCATCCGTGTTCAGGAACTCGATCTCGCCCTTGGCGAAAGCCGGATGCGCCTTGCGGAAATGCAGGAAGCGGCGGTAGTGCTCGAGCACCGACGCCTGGTCGCCCTGCTGCGCCGATACGGCGCGTTGGAGGTGCTCTGCCGGCACGGGAAGCCAGGGCTTCGCGTTGCCGAAGCCGCCATTGACCGCGGATCCGTCCCAGACCATCGGTGTACGGCAGCCATCGCGGCCCTTGAAGTCGGGCCAGAACTGGATGCCATAGGGATCCTTCAGGTCCTCATAGGCGAGTTCGGCTTCGCTCAGCGCCAGCTCCTCGCCCTGATAGATGCAGACCGAGCCGCGCAGCGACATCAAGAGGCTCGCAAGCAGCTTTGCATGCGCGTCGCGATCGGCAACGCCAGCGCCCCAGCGGCTGACATGGCGCACGACGTCGTGGTTGGAGAAGGCCCAGCAGGCCCAGCCCTCGGGCGCTGCCTTCTGGAAATTGCGGAGAACCTCGGCGACGGTCGCCGGTGTCAGCGGATCGGGCGCTAGGAATTCGAAGGCGTAGCACATCTGCATCTTGTCGCCGCCGGAAGTGTATTCGCCGGCGATCTCCAGGCCGCGCTGGCTGTCACCGACCTCGCCAACAGCGGCAATCGCCGGAAACTCGTCCATGACGGCGCGGAACCGCTTCAGGAATGCCAGGTTCTCCGGCTGGTTCTTATCGTAGAGATGTTCCTGATAGTTGTACGGGTTGACCGCCGGTGCGGTCTGGGCGTTGCGGCGTTCCGGCGCCAGCGCCGGATTGTCGCGCAGCTGCTTGTCGTGGAAGTAGAAGTTGATGGTATCGAGGCGGAAGCCGTCGACGCCGCGCTCCAGCCAGAAACGCTCGACACCAAGCAGCGCTTCCTGAACTTCCGTATTGTGCAGGTTGAGATCCGGCTGCGAGGTCAGGAAGTTGTGCAGGTAATATTGCAGGCGCGTCGGATCCCATGCCCAGGCCGAGCCGCCGAAGATCGACAGCCAGTTGTTAGGCGGGGTGCCATCCGGCTTGGAGTCGGCCCAGACGTACCAGTCGGCCTTGGCGTTGGTCCGGCTTGCGCGGCTTTCGACGAACCAGGGATGCTGATCCGAGGTATGCGAGAGAACGAGGTCGATCATCACCCGGATGCCGAGGCGGTGCGCTTCCGCGATCACGGCGTCGAAATCGGCAAGGCTGCCGAAGATCTGGTCGACATCGGTGTAATTGGAGACGTCGTAACCGAAGTCCTTCATCGGCGAGGTGAAGAACGGCGAAATCCAGATTGCGTCGGCGCCGAGGGCGGCAATGTGCGGCAACCGGGCAACGATGCCCTTGAGGTCGCCGATGCCGTCGCCGTTGGAGTCCTGGTAGGAGCGCGGGTAGATCTGGTAGATCACCGCGCCGCGCCACCAGTCCCGATCCGGCTGCAAAGTGGAAGTGCTCATTTCGGTCATGCTCATTTTCTCTGGAGGTCCTTGATAGTCAGCCGCCCTTGACCGAGCCCGCCAGCAGACCGCGCACGAGATAGCGCTGCAAGCTGAAGAAGACGATCAGCGGAACGATGATGGTAATGAAGGCGGAAGCCGTCAGGATTTCCCAGTTGCCGCCGCGCGAGCCCAGCAGGTTGACGAGCCGGCCGGTCAGAACCAGTTCATCGGGGCCTGCGCCCAGGAACACGATCGCCACCAGCAGGTCGTTCCAGGTCCACAGGAACTGGAAGATCGCGAAGGAGGCGAGCGCCGGGAAGGACAGCGGCAGAATGATCTTGACGAAGATATCGAAATCGCTGGCACCGTCGACGCGGGCGGATTCCATGATTTCGCGCGGCAGGCCGGCCATGTAGTTGCGAAGCAGATAGATCGCCAGCGGCAGGCCGAACCCGGTATGGGCCAGCCAGATGCCGACATAGGTCTTGGCCGGCACGCCCAGGATCGTGCCAACGCCGTTGTAGAGCTTCAGCAGCGGGATCAGCGACATCTGCAGCGGCACGACGAGAAGACCGACGACCACGGCGATCAGGATCGCCCGGCCGGGGAACGGCATCCAGGCAAGCGCATAGGCGGCGAAGGCCGCGATCATGATCGGGATGATCGTCGCGGGTACGGCAACCGTGAGCGAATTGATGAAGGAGCGGCCGATGCCCTCAGCGCTTAACACCTCGACATAGTTGTCGAAGGTAAAGCGCGGCGGCGAAGACGCGGTGACGAAGACGCGCTGGCCGCGCGAACCCTCCATCTTCTTGTCGGAAACGATCTCGAAATTGCCGTCGGCCTGAACGGTCAGCTTTTCGCCGTCGTTGAGTTCGGCGGTTTCGCCGGCCTTGAACGCAGTCGGCTCGCGGCTGTTAAAGCCGAAGGCGGAGATTTGGCCCGGCTGACCTTCGAGCAGGTTGCCGGAGATCACGAACTTGCCTTCGCGCTCGACCTGGCTTTCTGGGCCTGGCGCACGGACGACGGTGTTCTGCGACGAGGTCGAAAGTGCGGTCCACCAGCCGGAAACGGCGAGCTGATCCTTGTCGCGCAGAGACGAGATCAACAGGCCGGCGGTCGGCAACGTCCAGAGCGCGACGATCAAAAGGACCGAGAGGTGGACGACCCACATGAGGGGTGAGCGTGTCGCTGGATTCATCTCAGTGCCCCTTCATTTCCTTGGCCGCATTGCGGATGTTCCAGACCATGATCGGAATGACGAGGATCATGATGACGACGGCGATCGCCGCACCGCGGCCAAAGTCGCCGCCCCCGCGGAACATCCAGTCGAACATGAGGTTGGCGAGCACCTGGCTCTGCCATTGGCCGTTGGTCATCGCCAGCACGATGTCGAAGACCTTCAGCACGAGAATGGTGATGGTCGTCCAGACGACGGCGATCGTGCCCCAGATCTGCGGCACCATGATCTTGAAGAAGATCTGCCAGCCATTGGCGCCGTCGATGACAGCGGCTTCGATCGTTTCCTCAGGGATGCCGCGAAGGGCAGCGGACAGGATGACCATCGCAAAGCCCGTCTGGATCCAGACGAGGATCGCCATCAGGAAGAAATTGTTCCAGAAGGGCAGCGTGATCCAGGCCTGCGGCGCGCCGCCGAAGGCGACGACGATGGCGTTCAGGAGGCCGATCTGCTCTGCGCCTTCGGGACGGAAATCGTAGATGAACTTCCAGATGACCGCGGCACCGACGAACGAGATCGCCATCGGCATGAAGATCAGCGTCTTGGCGATGTTGCCCCACCAGATGCGGTCGGTGAGTGCTGCGATGACCAGGCCGAAGAAGGTCGCGAGCGCTGGAACGACCAGCAGCCAGAGGAAATTATTGTAGATCGACTGGCGGAACTCACCGTCGTTGACCATCCAGGCATAGTTGCTGACGCCGACGAAGTTCTGTCCGGCGCGATCATGGACGCTGTACCAGAGCGACATGAAGACGGGATAGATAAGATACACTGTCAGCGCAAGGAGCGCCGGTCCCAGAAACAACCACGGACGGATGGCGTTGGTGATACGCAGATTTCTTGACGCGACGGCACCTGATTTTCCCTTCGACGGGAACATCAGGTCGAGAATGAAACTGGTTCCCCAGAAATAGGCGGCGCAGCCGATGACCCCGCCCAACATGAACCCTGCAGCCTTCAAAAGCTGAAACAACATGACATGTCCCTCCCCCTCGGTGCACGGTCGCGTGCAGGGCTGGCGATTGTCGCCGTTCTCATTGGGGTGCGCCACTTCTCATAGACGAAGGCGGGAAGCGAGCGGAAAACCGCATACACTTTTCCTCTGCCCGCCTCTGCAGCGAACCCGGATCGGCAACGGGCGGCATCGCCGCCACCCGTCATCCGGTTCTTACTTGATGGCGTCCCACGCCTTC
Source organism: Ensifer sp. 22521 (assembly GCF_052044795.1). Lineage (NCBI taxonomy): Bacteria > Pseudomonadati > Pseudomonadota > Alphaproteobacteria > Hyphomicrobiales > Rhizobiaceae > Ensifer > Ensifer sp. 22521. The sequence continues at coordinate 30,214 of NZ_JBQENM010000001.1, read as the reverse complement.
TGCACGCCATCCGCGACATCTGCCGACGACTTGCCGCCGACGAAATCGACCATCCCGGTCCAGAACGCGCCCGCGCCGATCTTGCCCGGCATCAGGTCGGAACCGTCGAAGCGGAAGGTGGTGGCGTTGAGCAGGATCTCGCCCTGCTTCTTCAGCGGCGGGTTGCCGTAGGTGTCGACGTTGACGCTCTTGTACGGCGTGAGGAAGCTCGTCTGCGCCATCCAGACTTCATGGGCGATCGGCGTCTTCAGGAATTCGATGAAGGCGCGCGCGGCCGGCGTGTCCTTGGTGATCATCGCCAGCGTACCGGCGCCGAGCACCGGATTGCCGAGCTCCTTCTTGCTCTCGTAGGGCGGCATGTAGAAGAAGTCGGCGTCCTCGCCGATCTTGGTGCCCTCAGGGAAGAAGGACGGAATGAACGACGCCTGGTGGTGCAGGTAGCACTTCGGCGGCGAGGCAAAGAGGCCCTTCGGGCTGTCGCGGAAGTCGGTGGAGGCAACGGCTGCAGCGCCGCCATCGACGAACTTGTCGTTCTTGGCAAACCAGCCGAACTCGTCGATCGCCCCAACGACAGCCGGATCGGTGAAGGGAATCTCGTTCTTGACCCACTTGTCGTAGACATCAGCCGGCTGGGTGCGCAGCATCATGTCTTCCACCCAGTCGGTCGCCGGCCAGCCGGTCGCGCCGCCCGAGCCGAGGCCGATGCACCATGGCTTGCCGCCGTCAGCGGCGATCTTCTCGGTCAGCGCCTTCAGCTCTTCCATGGTCTTCGGCACTTCGTAGCCGGCGTCCTCGAAGTTTTCGGGCGAGTACCAGACGAGCGACTTCACGTCGATCTTGTAGGGAAATGCATAGAGCGCGGCATTGCCGTCCTTGCCCTTGTAGGTCGAAAGATCGACCCAGGACTGGCCGGCGGCGTAGTTGTCGAGCAGCCACTTCTGGGTGTCGTCGCCGAGCGGCGTCAGGTAACCCTTGGAGGCGAGATCGCCGATCAGACCCGGCTGCGGGAGGACCGAGATTTCGGCCGGGCTGCCGGCCTGGGTGTCGATGACGATCTGCTGCTCATAGTTTTCCGAGGACGAATATTTGATCTCGGCGCCCGTCGCTTCGGTGAAGTAGGCATAGACGCTCTTGAACAGCGCCTCGTCCTCACCGCGCCAGGGGCCGAAGATCGTCAGCGTCTGGCCCTTGAGGTCATGACCCTTCTTGAACTCCTCGAAGCTCGCCCAGTTGAACTTCGAATCCTCGCCCGGCTTGAACTTGAGGTCAGCGGCGCCGGCAGCACCTGCCAACAGGGCAAACGCCGCCACGCCCAACAGCAATGATCTCTTCACGTTCTTCTCCTCCCAAAGATGAACCCGGATCCCACCGGGCAGACGATGATGCGCGAAAATTCAAAGCGCTTTGAGTTCGCTAACAAACCATTGCGACACGCGAGGAGTCAAGAGATTTCCCATCCCTGTCCTCAATGCGACGAATTTGTGCTTTGCGGTAACGTTTTGCACCGCGCAATGGTTGAATTCCGCTTTGTTGCTCGAAAAACGGATGCTACACCAACCCGAGGCGCTGGGACCAAACACCAAAAATCATACGGATATCCAAAGCGCTTTGGGAGGAATCCTGACCATGGCGGTCAATCTCAAGCAACTTGCGGAACTGCTCGGCCTGTCCCAGACGACGGTCAGCCGCGCATTGAACGGCTATCCGGAAGTGAATGCCGAGACCCGTCAGCGCGTGCTGCAGGCCGTGCGCGAGACCGGCTACAGGCCGAACCGCGCCGCCCAGCGACTGGCCACCGGCAGAGCCTTCTCCATCGGCATGGTCATGCCGATCGCGCCCGGTATCGATTCCGACGTGCACTTCGGCGAGTTCCTGGCGGGGCTTGCGGAAGAAGCGGTCAAGCACGACTTCCATTTCGTGCTCAATCCGAGTGCGCCGGAGGACGAGGAAGTGACGTTCCGGCGGCTGGCAGCCAGCGGCAATGTCGATGCGCTGTTCCTTGCCTATATGCGCGCCAACGACCCGCGCATCGCCATGCTGAAGTCGCTGTCGATCCCGTTTCTCGTCCACGGGCGCTCGATCGGCGAAAGCCGCGACTACCCCTTCCTCGACATCGACAACACCAGTGCCTTCTACGATGCGGCGCGACTTCTCATTCAACTCGGGCATCAACGGATCGCGCTGATCAATGGCCCGGAGTATCTGACTTTTTCCATCCGCCGCCAGAAGGGAATGCTCAGGGCGCTTACCGAACACGGCCTCACGCTCGACGAGGCGCTGGTCGAACATTCGCTGATGACCGACGAGCACGGCTACCGCAGCATGCAGCGCTTCCTGCAGCATGCGCAGCCGCCGACCGCGGTGCTCTGCTCCAGTACGGTGCTGGCGCTCGGCGCGGTCCGGGCGATCAATCAGGCGGGCTTGAAAATCGGCGAGGACATCTCGCTGATCGCCCATGACGACGTGCTGCCGATGCTGAAGCCCGAGAATTTCAGCGTTCCGCTGACGACGACGCGCTCGTCGCTCAGGGCGGCCGGAGCCCGGATTGCCACACGGCTGATCGGCGGCATCCTGAAACGGGGCGACTATCCGGAACAGGAACTCTGGCGCGCGGAACTGATCGTGCGCGCCTCGACCGGGCCCGCTCCGCAAAAATGAAAACGCGCCGCAATCGCGACGCGTCTCGTCATTCGATGTGAGCAGGAATTAGAAGCGCGGCGGCCTGCGGCCCGCTTTGCGGTGAGCGGCAATCACGGTGTTGGCCATCAGCATGGCGATGGTCATCGGGCCGACGCCGCCCGGCACTGGGGTAATCACGCTTGCGACCTCGGCGGCCTCGGCAAAGGCGACGTCGCCAACCAGCTTGGATTTCCCCTCGCCCTTTTCCGGCGCCGGCACGCGGTTGATGCCAACGTCGATCACCGTCGCGCCGGGCTTGACCCAGTCAGCCTTCACCATCTCTGGGCGGCCAACGGCGGCAACGAGGATATCCGCATTGCGGCAGACGGCGGCCAGGTCCTTGGTGCGCGAATGCGCCGTCGTCACGGTCGCATTGGCGGCGAGCAACAGCGCCGACATCGGCTTGCCGAAGAGGTTCGAACGGCCGATGACGACAGCGTTCAGCCCCGAGAGGTCATCGCCGTGTGTCTGGCGCACGAACACCATGGCGCCGGCCGGCGTGCAGGAGACGAGACCGCCTTCGAGATCGCCCGTCGCGAGCTTGCCGGCATTGACGATATGCAGGCCGTCGACGTCCTTTTCCGGAAGGATCGACTGGATGATCGGCTCGGAGTTCAGGTGCTTCGGCAACGGCAGCTGCACGAGGATGCCGTGAATGGAGGGATCCGCATTGAGCTCCGCAACCAGCGCGGCGAGTTCTTCCTGCGTGGTTGCCTCCGACAGGGTGTGCTGGATCGACAGGAAGCCGCACTCCTTGGCCATCTTGCTCTTCGAGGAAACATAGGCGTGGCTTGCCGGATCGTCGCCGACGATCACGACGGCAAGGCCTGCGCGAACACCGGCATCCGTCTCGAGCGCCTTGGTCGCGGCCTTCACAGTCTCGATGACCGAAGCGGCGACTTTCTTGCCATCAATCACAGTCGTCACGGCATGTTCCTCCTGGCTTCCTGTTCACGCGGCACACTCTAGTTCGCCCGGGAAAAGGCGATGGCCTCAAAGCGCCCTATGCTGTTCCAAACGCATAAATGCAAGAGGCGGCGGCGAGGTTGGCGGATGTTTCGTTCCACCGCGCGGCATTTCCTTTCACGGGTGAGAGGAGAGACGGCTTCGCTCAAAATCATGAGAGAGCGATCGCAACGTCGCACAGTCGGGGAATAGAGCCCACCCGTCGGCGATGGCTTAACCGCGTGCCAGCTTTTGAAGGGAGTAGTGTTCGACGCGGGTTCTCAGCGCTCGAAGATCTTCCTGGACCTTGGCGATTTCGGTATCGTTCTCCGCTTCCGCGTATGGTGGCGTGCGCCGGACCATAGCCCCTTCAGCTTCGCCACGACGCGCAGCGGCGTAGGCGGCTGTCAGCGATTGAGCATGATGCGCCGCAGGGCTGAACGGCGGCGGTAGATCGGACTTGGCAGGAGTGGGATCGGCCTGCGGCTGCGAGCGCTGCGGGGGTTTGGGATCATCCTCCGGCTCCGGTGGTTCCGGACCCTGATCGCGCTGCGGCTCTGCACCAGGGCCGGCAAACAAACCGCGCATGCTGCGGTAGATGCCCAGCAAAACGCCGAGGCCGAAGCCGGCGAAGAATCCGGCCATGGTGGCGGCAATCACGATGATCTTGCGGGAGGGGCCTTTTGCCTGCAGCGCAGGCTCGGCCTTCGAGATCACCCGGATGTTCTTCGCCGTCAGCTTTTCCTCTTCGCGCGTTTCGCCGGCGCGCTTGAGGAAGGATTCGTAAATTGCGCGGGTGGCCGCGGCTTTCCGCTGCAGCTCACGCAGTTCGACGAATTCGGAGGAAGAATGGATCTGCCGCGCCTTCTGCACCGCAAGCTGCTGCAGCAGGTCCTGCTCGGTGCGCTGGGCGCGATCAAGCTCTGTGCCGGCCGCGGCGGCAATGCGGCGCAGTTCGTTGCCGATTTCGGAGCGCGAGGCCTCCAGCGCCTGCTGGGTGGCGATCCGTTGCGGGTGGCGTGGTCCGAGGCTCGCGTCAAGCGCACTCAATTGCGCCCTGGTCGCGGCAAATTGCTTGCGCAGTTCGGACAGCGCCAGCGAGCTGATTTCCTCCGGATAGGCCCCGGTCAAAACATCGTTCAGCTGCACCTTGCCGGAGGCTTCCGCTTTCGCTTTTGCTTCGGCGATGCGGTTGCGGGCGGCGGCCACCTGGTCGCTGAGGCTCAGGAGCTGCTTGTCAGCGATCAGCTCGCCGCCGGCGCCGACGATGTCGTAGCTCGCCTTATAGTCCTCGACCGCCTTCTCGGCCGCATCGAGCTCGGCCTTCAATTCCTTGATGCGGACGTCGAGCGCCACCGTTGTTTTCTGGAAGAAGCCGGATTGCGCTGCGGTTTCTTCACCGAGAAAAGTTTCGACCAGCCGGTTGGTGATGAGCGCAGATTTCTCCGGGTCGCGCGTCTGCGCCTCGACCGTGACGATGAAGGTCTTCGGGTCGCGCCAAACCTGGATGGCCTCGCTCAGCTTCTTCAGCATGCGGGCGGACGCGTCGCCGCCAGCTTTGCCTGCGAATTCCGGATCCTTCTCGAGGTCGAGGCCGGTTGCAACCTTCTCCATGACGGTGCGCGAGCGCAGCACTTCAAGCTGGCTGTCGACGAGCGCGAGAATGCCTTCGGTCGCCAGCGATTGTTTTGACAGATCGGAATCCGTCAGCCGCACCTCGCGCGGATCGATGTAGAGCTTGCTTTCGGAGACGTAGACGCTGGGTGTGGAAAGTGCGAGCAGTATGCCGCCCACAGCACCGAGCGTAGTCGTCGCAATAATGATCTTGCGCAGTTGCCAGACGGAGCGCAGGACGGTCTTGATGTCGACGAGAGGACGGTCACCGGGTGCGTCGGTGGCGGGCGCGGCTGCCGCCTGGGCATCGTCCCGGCTATCGGCCAACCATTGTACCAGCCTGTCGCCCATGCCGCTCAGGGCGGTACGATGCTTGGCCGCTCCACTCGCTCCCTTCGAGGCTTTCTCGCCGATAGTCGCTTGCGCCGCGGAACGGGTCGCCTCCCGAGCGCCGGACTGGCCGGACTGGCCTTCGGCTGCGGACAGGCGATTGAGCAGAGGAGAATTGGCCGCGGAAGCGCCGACCGCACGGGGCTTTTGCGCGCGCGCGGAACCGCGCGTGTCCTCGGCTACGAAATCGAGCAACGATGCACGCGGAACCGGGCGTTTCTCGTCGTCGATGTTGAACATGACTGATCCCGCGGCTGCCGAGACGGCGAATTCCGAATAGTGAAGCCAACCTAAGGAAACATGGAAAACAAATGGTTAATTTCTGTGGATCGGCGCACGCAAACGGGTCGATCTCACGCCTTATTAAGCTTTCCCGCCTATGACGGAAGGCAGCAAAGCAGTTCCAGCAAATGCGACACGCGCCTTGCGCTCGGAACTCAGCATAAACAAAGAGATAGAGCGCTTCCGACGGCCGTGCCGGGAGACGCGCTATTGGAACGTCGGCCGTGCCTCATCGCGTCAAAGCGCTTTATCTCCGCCACCAGGCGCTGATCCACGCCTACCTCTCCATGACCGGAGGTTCGGCCGGGCGGCTTGTGCTGTCGCTCGTCTACTTCATCGCCGTCGCGAACACGCTTGTCATCGCCGATTTTGGTCTCTTTGCCACGGCGTCAGCGGCCGGCATCATGATCTCGCGCGTGCTTGCCTTCGGCTTCATGTCGCCGCTCTACCGGGTCGCCACCGTAAAGCCCCTGCTGGTCGGGACCTACAGCGCCGGCTTCCTGGTGGGTGCGGTGCTCTCGCTGCCGCTGATCGCGATTATCTGCGCCCTCACCTTCCTCGCCCTTTTTTCCCGGGACATGACGGCGAGCGCCTTTTCTGCCTTCATGCTGGCGGAAATCATCTGCTGGCGCGGACTGGAAACTGCGGTCATCGTGCTGAATGGCCTTGGCCGTTTCGGGCGCGGGGCGCTGCTCGTGGTGATCGGTACGGCGATCCGCACCGGTGCTGCCTTGCTCTTCACTTTCCTATCCTGGAAGACGCTTGAAGCCTGGTCCTATTTCTACCTGGCTGCGAATGCACTTGGCCTCGTCGTGGCGCTTTTGTGGTTCTACCCTCGCGTCCGGCTGCGCTGGAAGCCCAGGCTCTATTTCCGGCGCTGGTCCGATTCCGTCTCCGTCGCCGGTGCCGAGGTGCTGTTCTACATTCAGTCGGAATTCGACAAGATCGCCGTGCTTGCCATCGGCGGTCCGGCGGTTTCCGGCCTTTATGCCATCCTGATGCGGCTTGCAGACCTGACGGCGCTTCCGGTGCGGTCGTTCAACACCCTGCTCGTCCAGCGCATCATGCGTACGCCCGAGGCGATCGCGCGCTGGCGGATCAGGTTGTCGATCGAACTCCTGGTGGCGCTGGCTTCGCTTGCAGCCATGGCGGCCATGGCTCTCTATCTCTGGATCTTCCCGAACGGCCTCGGCCGCAACGTATCGGCCGCTGCTCCGATCATCGCGATGATCCTTCTCGTTCCCTCGTTCCGCAACCTGATCGAGTATCACTCCGAACTGCTCTATGCGACGGGCCGGACGGTGCGGCGCATGCTCAACCTGCTGATCGCCGGCGTGGTCAAGGTGGCTCTGCTGGTGCTGTTGCTGCGGACAACGACAGATGTTACCGCCTGGGCGCCGTCGCTCAACGCGATCTTCTTCGCGCTCTACGCCCTCTCCTTCGTACTGACTTACACGGCGCTCCGGAAGCCGGCTGAACGCGTCATCTGACGCCGGTCGAACCCTCAGGCGGCGAGTTCGACCACCGCCCTGCGGATGTCATCGAGGTCGTGCCCGACGAAGGATTGAACGCCGATGCCGATCTGGTGCGGCTCCATATCCTTCAGGAAGTCCCTGAGGCCGGAGAGGTCCTGCCGGTAGCTGTCCTCGAACCAGAGCACGTGACAGAGCGCGGCATCGGAGGGCACATGCCCCTCCCCGCCGAGTACCTCGTCGACGAAGCGGCCATAGATCGTGCATTCGGAGAAGGCGCGGGTCCGCGTGATCGCCCGAACCCAATTGCGGCCGTGCTGCGCCTCGATGTGGTCGAGCAGCTTCCGGCACGTGTCCGTGCGCCAGGCGATCAGCGTGTTGATGTAGTCATTGGCCGGCAGGTTACAGGGGCCGATGCCGAGAAGGCGATCGGAATGGGCGAGCCATTCGAGATGGTTGGAGCGCATATGCGCGTCGATCGCGCCATCCTTGCGGTAGAGCGTCAGCCGGTCCGCCTGCCAGAGGCTGGCGGGATCGAAGGCACGCAGGAACACGACGTCGGAGTCGACCGCAAACATCGCCGCCTCGTCGATATGCCGCGCGAGCGCCAGGCGACGAAGCTGCTGCGCATGCCAGCCACGCAACGGCAAACCGAAGGGACTGAGCCATACCTTCCTGCGACCGGCGGATAGTGGATCCGTAACCGGATGCAGCCACCAGGGCAAAAGATCGCCCTCGCTGACGACCACCCGCCGCGCGCCTTCGAGTTGCCGAAAGAGCGTCACGTCAAAATCGGCGACCAGCAGATAGTGCTTCCAATCGCCCTGAAGCTTGCGGTCCATGCTTTCGCACATGAGCCGGCAACGCTCGAAATCGTTCGCATAGGACGCTGTGACAACCGCAGTGCGCATGGTCGGACCGTTCACGATGTCCCCGTTCGAAGGTTGGTGTCGGCGATCGTTTCGCGCGAGCGTCCAGACAGTTTGTGCCAGAGGACATGGCACAGGAAAAGCGGGTTTCCGAGAACGTAGCGGCGCCACATGCGCCGCGGTTCCATCGCCAGACGGAAGAACCACTCCAGCCGCAGCCGGCGCAGGAATTTTGGCGCCCGCGGAAACTCCTCCGCGACGAAGTCGAAGAGCGCGCCGACGGAAATGACCAGCCGGGCGTCCTGGGGGCCGACATGGGCATCGACCCATTTCTCCTGGCCCGGACTGCCCATCGCGACCAAAAGGATATCGGCCTTCAACGCACGGACTTCAGCGAGAATCTCCCGGGACCGTTCCCGGTCGAAAAAACCATCGGAAACCGGCAGAAACTCGTGCCACGGTGCGTGCGCCTGGAAATTCTCGGCGGCGCGCGCGAGCACCTTCGGCCTGGCGCCGATCATGGCGATGCGCAGCGGTCTTTCGATATAGGTCAGCAGCGACGGCACGAAGTCCGTGCCATTCAGATTGGCAGGAAACATGCGGCCGTAAAAAAGATAGGAAGCGATATCGACGCCGTGCCCATCCGGAAAGACAACCTGGCGCGCCAGCGCCGCACGGTATTCTCCGTCGCGCATCATCAGGTTGGCATTGTTGGCATTGAGGAAGGCAAGGACCGTTTGTCCGCCTGGCCGCGAAAGCGCTTCTGCAGCAAAGGCGAAAGCCTTCGTCCAGCCGAGATCGACGACCGGCATTCCGAGGATCAGACGCCGCGATAGAGAAACGTTCTTTGTGGCAACGATTTTCGTCACGATCGTCCCCCTTCATGAATCGTCAAGTCCGGCGGCAGCGACGGCCCGTCCGCAGCGCTCGCAGGCGCAAGGCCCGCCAGCACATTGCGCATCACCCGCATCAGCCGCACTTTCTGGGCACGGTGGAAGACCGAGCCGTCAAGACGCTGACGATCGCCGGCCCGCACCTTGGCAACCTTGTCGACCAAGAGGCGCGCGAATTCCGCGGGATCATCGGCCGCGGAGCAATTGTCGGGGATAGCATCGATGCCACGCAACGATGCCTGCGTCGCGACGCAGGGCATGCCGAGCTCGAAGGTCTCGAGGCTCTTCAGTTGCACGCCGGTGCCGCCACGGCTGATGAGCGGGACGACCGCGCTTTCGGTGACGAAGGCGCGCGCGTCCGGCACCCTGCCTGCGAAGCGGACACCGGGATGGGAGACCGTCGGCACGCCATCCATCTGCCCGGCGATCGCGATCGTCATATCCTCCGGCAGATGCGGAACGACCTCGGCGAGGAACCAGTCGAGGCCCAGCCTGTTCGGTCGCCAGCTCCATGTGCCGATCAGGCCGAGATCGTGCTGGAGGTCTTGATCAGCTTCGCCGTTCGGGGTCGCCGGCGCGTCCCAACCCGTTACCAGCGGCAGAACGAAGGCACGCTCACTGACGGCACGGCCGAAACCGAAACGATCTGCCTCGGCAAAAGTCCAGACGGCGACGGCATTGTGCGCCAGGTGCTGCTCGTAGTGTTCGAGATATTGCGCTTCGCGCCGGAAGAGAAAGCGCTCGATGGTGCCCTTTGCCCGCTCGGCACTCTCGAAGGCGGAATCCGCCTCGACATTGTGGGCGACATAGACCGACGGATAGGGTCGGAAGACCTGCGCGAACGCGGCCGGCAATTGCACCGAATTGAGCACCAACCCATCGAATGGGGCGAGGCTGTCGAGGATCGACTGGATCCGGTTTGCCGATACCGTAAGCATCTTGCCGGATGAAACCGACGTGCGGTTGAGGAAGGCGGTCGCGAGCCAGCGCAGTTTCCGAAGCGTGCCGACCTTGGCATTGGTAACCTCGAGCTCGCCGAGGAGGTGCATCTCGCAATCGAGCGCGGGTATTTGTCCCGGCTGGAGAAAACCGATGACGCTGACCCGGTGACCGAGCGCACGAAGGCCGTCGAGCACGGCCCGGTTGGCGATGTCGAAGCCGGACGCCGGATTGGCGACGGGAACGAGCGAGGAAACCAGGACAAGATGCATTTTGCCACACGTCATGAATGGAGCTGGGCACTTCTTTAACAGCATGGGGTGAAAGAGCGCTTAAAGCCCCCTTTCAAAATCTGCCGTCCGGGTTCAGCATCTGTTTAGGAAGATTTGTTGTATTGCACATCAATTTTGCTTGCACAGGTTTCGCCATGACGTCGACCGGCCAGGACATTTCCGTCTACTTCCGGACAGAGCTGGAGGACGCCGGCGACATCGAACTCGTCGTCGTGCTGCCGACGTTTCGCCGGCCCGAACACGTCGTCAAGTCGCTGAAAACCATTGTTTCCCAGAGGCCTGATGTCTCCTTCGCCACGGTCGTCGTGGAGAACGACGATGAAGGATTGGCCGGCGCTCAGGCCGCCAAGGACTTTTTCCTGGGCCATCCCTCCGAATCGATCGTCATCGTCGCGCATCAGCGTGGCAACTGCCATGCGTACAATGCCGGCTGGTCGATGGCGCTCGAAACCTATCCGAACCTCAAGGCGATCGCGATCATCGATGACGACGAGGTCGCGGCACCCGAGTGGCTCGATTGCCTCATCACGGTACAGGAAACGACGGGCGCCGACATGGTCGGCGGGCCGCAGCTCCCGGTCTTCGAGGGCGACGGCGGGCAGAAGTGGAAGCGCCACCCGGTTTTCACGCCCCACTATGACACGACCGGACCGGTGCCGATCCTCTATTCCTCCGGCAACGTGCTTGTTACCCGGCCGGTGCTCGACATGATGCCGCGGCCGTTCCTGGACCCGGCATTCAATTTCATCGGCGGCGGCGATGCGGATTTCTACAGCCGCAGCAAGGAACAGGGCTTCTGCTTCGCCTGGGCGGCGGATGCCTGGGTCGCCGAAACCGTGCCGGCGCGCCGCACGAGCGCATCCTGGATCCGGGCGCGCAGCCTGCGCAATGGCGCGATCTCGACGATGCTCGAGCATCGACGCGACCCAAGTTTCGGCGGGCGGATGCGGACCTTCGGCAAATCGCTGGCGCTGCTCGGCGCTTCGATCCCGCGCGGCATCGAACTCTGGAGCAAGAGCGGGCTGGCAAGCGCCGGGCTCTATCATTTCTATGTGGCGATCGGCCGGTTGATGGCCGAATTTGGCCTCGTCAACGAACAGTACCGCACGCCGGAGAAAAACTGACGGCAGTCGCGCTCGCAGGAGCGCTTCCACGAAAAGCCTGCAGCGGCCTCCGCCCGGAATTCCCCGACGTCAAAAATGAAATGGTCGAGGTCGGAAAGCGAGCGGACAAAGCGCTCGCGTTTCTCCGGTCAATGCGAGCTGCTTGCCTTGACCGCGCCTTCCGGCAGCTTGTCGCTGGCGACATGGCCATTCTTGTCGACGATCGGAACCGGCTTCTGCCGCGGCACGTTCTGGCTGTTGGCAACGCGCTTGACGTCGTCCTTGGTGAGGTATTCGAGCTGTTCGACGAGCACCTCGGTGATCACCTCTTCGCCGAGCTTCTTGTTCAGGCCATCCTTCACCGTGGTCTTGAAGGTTGGCAGATCGAAGGTGCCGGTATCGGCAACATCGATGAATTTCGAGCCGACGAGCAGATCGTAAAGCACGTCGGTGACCATCTGCCGGAGCGGAGCACGGAGATTGTTGATCCCCTCCTTGGTCGCAGAGAAGGAAAGCTTCGTGAGGAAATAGCCCTGGACCGAGCCTTCCTTGATCACCGGAATGGTGATCATCTCACCGGGAACATATTGCTCCGACGCGCGACGAGCGGCCTCGCCGTCCGTGACGACGGGCGCCGAAGCGCTTTGCATCGAAAAATAGACCGATCCGAGCGTGACCGCGCAGACCCAGACCCCGGTGAGAATGAGCTTGAGCATCAGAAATCGCTATAGCGGAACTGCGCTTCGGAATAGATGCCGTCCGCATCGGCATCCTGTGCAGCCGTCTTCAGGAGATCGACGACGGAGCGCACCGCTTCGAGATGCGCTTCCACCTTCTGCGAGTTGATCGCCAGCTTGTCACGCAGGTGACGAGCATGCGAGGAGAAGGTCGACGACGTCTCTCCCGGCAACATGTCGCGATGCAACATCGTCAGTTCGTAGAGGCAACGACTCTTGTGCGCGTTCGACGTCTTGATGTCGAATTCCGGGTCGAGACCGATGCGGCTGTTCTCGTTGTCGAGGATCATTTCCAGTCGCCCGAGCACGTTCTGGATCCGGACGTCATTGGATGCCACAGCTTCCATGAATCAACTCCCAATTAAGCTTGCTTGTTCTTGTCGTCTTCAGGCGTAAAGCCGGTCAGCGTCTTGCGCTCATATTCCTGCACGAGGCTTGCGGCGAGGTTTCGGCTGTTGCCATCGAGCGAGGCCTGGACCCGATCGGTCGCGCTGCCGCTCGCCAGCTGATCGGCGATGCCGATGCCGCCGCTCTTCGAGATGACGTCGCCGATCTGCTCGGCCATCATGCTCTTCCAGATATCGCCTGCGTTCCCTTTACCGAACACGTTCTCGCTGTCGGTCGGCAACATCGACTTCACGAAGTTCTGCAGCACCATGGCCTCGAACTTTCGATAGGTTTCAGGGATCTTCTTCTGCTCGACGCGGTTGTTGATGTCGCCGAGCCCGGTCGAGCCGTCGGAAGAATTGAGGATGTTGACGGCGGCGGTGAAACCGTTGCCGTTTTCCGCGAGGCTCGTCGCCTTGAAAGCCGCACGATTGGCCTTCAGCCGCGCCTGCGCTTCCTGCACCTCGGTCGGGTCGGCGGCGCGCACGACATCCATCACCAGATCGCTGGGCGGAGAGATGGCCATGACGAATCCTCTCAAAATCGAGCCTGCATCGACCAAGGGCGACGCACAAAGGCAATAGTCGGACCGGCATCGCTCCACCGTCGGAGCATCCCCGGATGGCGTACTATCGCCCGTCAACCTTACCGGAAGCTGGCGCCTGCCCGGTAACGTGTTGATCGATCAGGTCATAGATGGAGTTGTCGGCTTCCTCGCGCTCCTCGGACTGGCGCGCTTCCTTCATGTTTTCCTCGAGCCGGTCGGCCTTTGCCCGCTCCCTCAGCATCCGCACTTCATGCGTCTGCTGGATGCCGAGCAACATCTGGTCCTTCTGCACCAGGCGCCCGACCTGCGAGGAATAGTGGCCGGAGAACATGCGATGCATCGGATGGGCCGAACCCATGGCATCGACGACCACGTCGATCGTCTCGGCCAAGGCCTCGCGTTGGCGCACCATCTCGACATAGTCGGCCTCGGCCATCTGCTCGAGATGGCGCTGGACGGCAACCAGGCGCTTGAGCTTCTGCGAACGGGTCTTCATCTGGCTATCCTCCCTGCATGACCGGCGCGAAACCGTCGCCGAACAGGCGCAGCATTGCGGCGATGCCGAGATAGAGCAGGAACATGCCGCCCATGATCAGATAGGGCTGCGAAATGAAGTAGATCGGGATCTGCGGGGCGAGCTTGTTGACCATGCCGATCGCTACGTTGAAAAGCAGGCCGTAGATGACGAAGGGGCTCGCGAGCCTCAGCATGATCATGAAGGTCTGCGCCAGCGAGTCCGTGAGGGTGATCAGCACGCCCTGCGGATCGAAGGCGGTACCGATCGGCATGGCGCGATAGGATTGCACGATCGCCTCGATCATCACGTGATGGAAATCGAGCATGAAGAGCACCATCAACCCGGCGAAGCTGATGAGGCTGGTCAATTGGTTTTCCGGCGTGTCTTCAATCACATCCGACGAGGGCGGGGAGCTGAAGCCCATCAACATGGTGATCGCCGCGCCGGCGAACTGCAGCCCGAGCACATAGTAGCGGGCGACGAGCCCCATGACCACGCCGACGGCCGTCTCGGCGGCGATCAGGTAGATGTAGGTATGCCCCTTGCCGGTCACCTCAGGATAGATGTCCGTCCACATGACCGGCAGGATCGCCATGGACACCGCGACCGCGATGAACAGCCGGACCTGCATTGGAACGCGGGCAGAAGAAAACCCGGGCATGATCATGATGCAACCACCGATCCGGCAAAAGGCCGCGAACAGCGCAAGCACCGAGCCCTCCGGGTCGGTGATCATGAAACTGAGCCGATGATCTTGATCTCGAGGCCCTTGGCAAGCTCGACATGCGAGAGCACGGGCAAAGTGGCAAAGAGACGCTCGATGATCATGCGAACATAAGAGCGGGATTCGGGCGAACTTACCAGTACGAAGGGCATGCCGCGATCGAGATGTTCACGGATAACTTTGGTCGCCTGTTCGCTGAATTCTTCCAGATGGCGCGGGTCGATGTCGAACTCGACGACTTCGCCCTTGGCGTCGCGCTTCAGTGCCTGGTGGAAGACCATGTCCCACTTGTTGCCGAGCCGCAGCACGCGCAGGACGCCATTGTCGGCGAGGTCGCCGCAAAGCTGCTGCGACATGCGCACGCGCACGTGCTCGACGATCTGTTCGGTCTTGCGCACATGCGGCGCAAGTTCGGCAACCGCTTCGAGGATCAGGTGCAGGTTGCGGATCGAGACGCGCTCAGCAAGCAGCAGCTTCAACACGGCCTGCAGGCCGGAATAGGACATGTGCGAGGTGCAAATTTCGTCGGCAAGCTTGCGGTATTCCGGATCGAGCCGTTCGATCAGCACCTTCACGTCCTTGTAGGAAAGCAGGTGCGGCAGGTTGTTGCGAATGACCTCGCTCAAATGCGTCAGCACTACCGAGACGTTATCGATCGGGTGGAAGCCTTCGCGCTTCAGGTCTTCGGTGAAGGTTTCGAGGATAGAAACCGCCGGCATGCCGAAGGCGGGTTCGCGGATCTCGTCGCCCGGCACGCTCGGCCGGCGGCCGCCGCCTGTCACCACCAGCACTTCGCCGACACGCACAGTGTTCGAGGCGATCGTCGTACCGTGGATACGGATATGATAGGCCTTGTCCGGAATGCTGATGTCGTCGGACACCTTGATTTCGGGAATGACGAGGCCGTATTGCCCGGCGAATTTGCGGCGCATCTTACCGACGCGGAAGGCCAGTTCCTGGTGGGCGCCGAGCAGGCGCGTCGAGACCTGTTTGCCGAGGAGAAGCTCGATCTCGGCGGTCTTCAGCACCGATTTGACGGAATCCGCCTCGCCTTCCTTGGTCTGCTGGACCTTGGCGGCCTCCTCGGCGCGGCGGGCCGCATTGGCCGCTTCGATCTGGCGCGGCACGAGCCAGCTCAGAAACGCCATGCCGCCGCCGAGAACGGCGAAGGGTAGGAACGGCAGGCCGGGGACGACCGCCAGGAGAATGATCAGACCGGAGGCGACCATCAGCGCCTTCGGATAGCCACCGAGCTGGCCGACGACGGCCTGATCGGTCGAACCCGAAGTACCACCGCGCGACACGAGCAGGCCGGCGGCGAGCGAGACGATCAGCGCCGGGATCTGCGAGACGAGACCGTCGCCGACCGAGAGCTTGACGAAGACGTCGGCCGCTTCTCCGATCGGCATGCCGTGGCGGAGATAGCCGATAATGATGCCGCCGAAGATGTTGATCGCGGTGATGATGAGGCCGGCGATCGCATCGCCGCGCACGAATTTCGAGGCACCGTCCATCGAGCCGTAGAAGGAGCTTTCCTCTTCGAGTTCGCGGCGGCGGCGCTGGGCCTCCTTTTCGTCGATCAGGCCGGCCGAGAGGTCGGCGTCGATCGACATCTGCTTGCCTGGGATCGCATCGAGGGTGAAGCGCGCGCCAACTTCGGCGATACGCGTCGCACCCTTGGTGATGACGATGAAGTTCACGGTGATCAGGATCAGGAAGACGATCAGACCGATGACGAAATCGCCGGACATGACGAGGCTGGCAAAGCCCGAAATGACGCCACCGGCAGCACCATGACCTTCATGGCCATGCGAAAGGATGACGCGGGTCGTGGCGATGTTCAGCGCCAGACGCACCATGGTCGAGATCAGCAGAATCGTCGGGAATGAGGAGAACTCGAGCGGGCGCTGGATCCACAGCGAGACCATCAGGATCAGAACCGAAAAGGCGATCGAAAACGCCAGCCCCATGTCGATCAGGAACGGTGGAATGGGCAGGAAGAGGATCGACAGGATCATCACGATGCCGAGCGCAAAGCCGACGTCGCGGCCCTTCGGTGCGACTTTCGGGATGATCAGCGCTGCTTGTTGTGCCATGTCTCTTCCGTCTCATCATGAGAACAAGGCAGCATTCACACGCGCTGCCCCACTTTAGAGATGGAAATAGCGGCCCAAGCTTGCGCGAGGGTTTCACGGCCGCACGTGCAGATCGCCCCGCACTGCGAGCGGATCAGAAACCGGATTGGATGCGCGAAAAGATGATGTCGGTGAAAATGGAGATCTGGGCGCCGATGAAGGGCGCAGAAACGGCAACCGTGATCATGACCGCAAGAATCTTCGGCACGAAGGTCAGCGTCATTTCCTGAACCTGCGTCAGCGCCTGAATGAAGGCGATGACGACGCCGACGATCATCGCGGCGAGTACGGCGGGCCCCGAGGCCACGATCACGGTCCAGATCGCGGCCTGTACGATATCGAGGGCATCCGCCTCATTCATGGATGGTTCACTTCACCTTGACGCCCGGGCCGATAACAAGCTCCTTGCCGCTATCCAGCACCGCAATGATTCCGTCAGAGTATAGTTTCACTTCCTTAACCACGCCAGTGGTCTTGCCGTCCTCGCTGGTGACGGTGCGTCCGATCACGGCATCGGCTTCGCTCAGCGACGTGCGCTGGAGGAGGCTCTCGAGGTTCTTGTTGGTCTTGATCGTCTGTTCCACCTGCGAAAAGGTCGCGAGCTGGGCGATCTGCTGGGTCGCATCCATAGGTTGCGTCGGATCCTGGTTTTTCATCTGGGCGACCAGCAGCTTCAGGAAGCTCTCGTAGTTGAGCGATGCCTTGGCCGCGTCGCCGCCCGAATCCTGGCCGGAAACGATCGGGGTGTAGCTGTTGTTGTTGACGCCGCTTACCGCCACGGTGCGATCTCCTTGCGAATCTGCTCGACCGTCGCCGGCGTGATTTCCTGCGTGTTGAGAATGCGGTCTTCGATCGCGTAGAGGCCACGGATCGCTTTCAGCGCCTCGAATGCGCGGCCGTTGGTGACGAGACCGTCGACGCGCTTCAGTTCGGCAAGAATCTCTTCGTTCTTGAAGCAATTGAGCAGCATGACGACCGACTTGCGGAACATGGCGGTCGACTGTTCCGCACCTTCCGGATTGATGAGGATCATCTGCGCGATGAAGTAGAGCTGCTTCAGCGGCGTCGTCGCGTCTTCCGGCTGCAGCACGTGGTTTTCGAGCAGGAAGGTCACGTCGTTCAGAAATTCGACTGCGACCTTGCGGTCAACGCGAAGCACCGCACCGTTAACAAAAATCCGTTCGCCCGACTTCAGCGAAATACGCAGTGTGCTCTTCATTTCAGTCCATCCCTGATGATGGTGGTAATGTCAATTATGCCCTGGAAGTTGGAGGATTCGCGTTTGCGGATCTTCTCTGTCTCGTTGAGTATCCAGATGGCGATCGAAATCAGATTGGCGCGCAGCTCTTCGTTGAGCTGGTTTTCCGGAGCGCGCAGATCCTCGATGAAGCGGATCCACAGGCGCCGGGTGAAGTAGATGGCCTCGATGGCCTCTCTCGAATACCCTTTCTGCTGTTTCGCTGCTTCCATGAGCGCGATCGAGCGATCGAGTACCTGCCGTTCTCGATTTTTGGAGTCGGCGACGCCGTCCTCCATGATCTCGGCATAGGAAAACTGATACATTCAGACATCCTTCATGTTTGTCCGGTTCCCCATACTAGAGGAAATTGAGCAAGCTCATCTGCTGTAGTCGTGACGTTAGTGTATAGGACGTTTCCAACTGCACCTTTAGCGTGTTGATCCGGGTCGATGTCTCGATCGGATCGACGCCCTCGATGTCGGCGACATGCGTGTTGACGAGCTTGAGCTGCGCTTCGATGGAGGTATTCGCCTTCTTGACGCGCGCTTCAGAGATACCGAGCGAGCTGCGCTCCGCGTTGAGGCCGGCAATCCCCTGTTCCGCGTAGTCGAGGGCTGCGACGCCAATGGCCGAGCGCACCTCGGGCGTTACGTTCTTGTCCATCAGTTCAGCGGCGATCACGCTTGCCACCGCGAACATCCGGAAACCCTTGGTATTGGCGTTGGTCGAGCTCTCGATGACTTCGCTGGTGCTGATCCGGCTCGTCATGTTCTGGTTCGAAGCGTCGGACCAGTTGGCATCCCAGCCAGGTCCGGTGAACATCGGTTCGACGGTGTTCTTGATGAAGTCCTGCATTTGCGTGACGGAGAACTGGTTCATGCCGGTCAGCGGCGGAACCTGCGCAGCCATGAAGGTCGAGAGTGCATTGTCGAAAGCAGTCTTGGCGGCCGACGGCGGTGTCGTGTCGTAGTCGGCAACCGGCTTGGCATCCGTGTTGATGCCCGAAAACAGGAACTCGCCATTGAAAGAAGTGTTGGCCGCAGCGGTAAAGGTCTGCAGCGCGCCCATGATCTCGGTCTTCTGGATCTTCAACTGGCTGGCAGCATCGTTGCCCTTGTAGGTGACGAGCGTGTCGCGCACTTTTTCCGCCGCCTTCGCCATGGTCTCGAGCGCGCCCTGCGAACCGGAGAGACGCTGGGTCACGACCGAGTTCGTGCTCTTCATCGAGTTCAGCCGGTCCAGCTCGCGCTGAAGGTTGAGTGAACGCGACGCCGTCGCACCAAGCGCCAGGCCAACGTCATAGTGGCGGCCGGTGGTCTGCTCCTGGGTGAGTTTGAGCAGCTCCGACTGATTCTGCTGGATCGTCAGGCGCATTGCGCTCTGGATCGCCAGATTAGAAACGTAGGACGTCTTCATGATTACCTCACGGCTTCCATAAGGGCTGCCATCATGGCATCCACGGTACTGACCAGCTTGGCCGATGCTTTGTAGGATTGTTCGAGATCGAGCAGCAGCGACAGTTCTTCGTCGATGCTGACGCCCGTCTGCTTGCTGAGTGCTTCCTGGGTGCGCGCAAGCATTGCCTGCTTGTTGTCGTCCGCGGTCGAGGCCGTCTTGCGTGTCTGCTCGAGCCAGCCGACCGAGCCGGTCGCAAAGTTCAAAAGGCTGCTATTGCTATCGAGGCCCGTCGACGGGGCGAACGACATGTTCTCGCCCATCTTGTTGATGAAGCCGTCGAGCAGCGCGGTATAGCCGGGGCTCGGATTGGCCGCACCGCCCGGGTTCGACACCACGCCATTGAAGCCGCCGTCTCGCAGCAGCAACGGGTTCGCTTTGGCCAAGGCGTTGACGGTGATCTTGGACGCCATGCCGGGGACGACGGTGCCCGTTGGCGGAACGCCAGCACTTCCCCAGGTGAACAAGCCGGGCTGATACGCGATAGCCGGCGGGTTGCCTTCCTTGAAAAGCTCCACCAGACCGCGCGCGATCTCGTCCAGCTGCGATTGGAACTTCGGCGCGATATCGTCGCGCAGCTGCACCAGGCTCGCGAGCTTGCCCTTGGCTGTCGTGTCCGCGCCGGTTCCGGCTGCGATCGGCACGCCATCGACGAAAATCTTGTTTCCTGTGACGGTGGCGTCGAATGTGGTGGTAGGAGCGAAAGTGACCTGACGCGGAATGTTCTCGAAGAGCACCGTGCCGTCGGTGGTGAAGATCACCGTATCGCTGTTGCCGCGCGTGACGGTGGAGATGCCGATGATCTCCGAAACCTGCTTCAGGATCTTGTCGCGCTGGTCGAGCGCGTCGCTGGCATCACCGCCTAGGGCCGTCGCCGACTTGACGGCGTTGTTGGCCTTCTCGAAATCCGCCAGCAAGCCGTTCAGCTTCTCGACCTCAAGGGCGATTTCCTTGTCGGCATCCTTGCGCAGGTCCTGCACCGTGGTGGAGGTTTTGTTGAGCGAGTCGGCGAGATCCTGCGCATCGGAGACCGCCGTCGCCGCGATCGTCTTGTTTCCCGGCGTCGCGGCCAAGGTCTGCAGGCTGTTGCGGAAGTCCGAGAGCAGCTTCGACGGCGCCGTTTCATAGTTGTTGCCGCCGAGCGCCGACTTCAGCAGTTCCAGCCCGTCGCGAAGCCGGGCCTGGCCCGAGGCTTCGCCGATGCTGGCGATGCTCTGCTTGAGCAGCGCCTCGTTCTGGGCCCGGTAAATGGATACGACCTGCGCCCCGTTCGGCGTGCTGCCCAAGAGAGCGAGACGACGCGAATAATCCGCATTGCCCGCATTCGCGATGTTCTTCGACACGGTCGCGGTCTGCTGCGCCGTATTGCTGAAGGCCTGCTGTGCGATGGATATTGCGGAGGACAGCGACATGACGCGGACCGTATCTCTTTCAATTACCGTTTCAGGTTGACCAGCACGTCAAGCAGGTCCGAGGCGGTCTGGAACACCTTGGAGTTTGCCGTGTAGTTGCGCTGCGCCTCGATCATCGAGGTCAGTTCGTTGGCGATGTCGACGTTGGAGTTTTCAAGCGCCTTGGACTGGATGTTGCCGAATGCCCCGGAGCCGGCAAAACCGGTGACGATGACGCCGGAATCGGTGCCCTGCGAATAGACGTTGCCCGATTCCGGCTGCAGCTTGTCCGGGCTCTGCACGGTCGCCAGCGCGATGCGATACTTCGGAACGAGGTTGCCGTCGCCGTACTTGACGTAGACGATGCCTTCCTTGTCGATCTCGAAGCCCGACATCTTGCTCGGCTTGCTGCCGTCGATGCCGCCGCCGGTGCTGGTGAAGTCACCGCCGAGCTGCGTGGTCTTAGTGGTGTCGATCGTCAGCGCGCCGAGATTGGCGCCGGTACCCGGCAGGTTGTTGATAGCCGTCGTCGTCAGTGTGGCAGGGACCGCGCCGGTGCGCTTGCCGGCCGCGTCGAAAGTCATGACCTGAGAGCCGATCACACCGGTGATCGGCGGGCCGGCCGAGTAAGTCGCCCGGTCGCGGATCTCCAGCGACCACTCATTGACGTTGGTTTTCTTGTAGACGAAATCGAGGATACGGGTGTTGCCCTGGCTGTCATAGACGACGAGCGAGGTCGGCTTTTCGTCGCCGATCGCTGCACCCGACGGCAGGTTGGCTTCCATCGCGCCCTTGGTCGAACCGGAGGCCACCAGGCCTTCGTCCTTGAGCTTGACCTGCGTCAAGCCGTCAAAGCCGTTGACGACGACCGTCGGATCAGCGCCGGCCTTGTATTCGTAACCCATCAGCGTGAAGCCGGCGGTGTTGACGAGGTTACCGTCCTTGTCGGGGACGAAGGAGCCGGCACGCGTCAGGAAATTCTGGCCGCCATTGCCCTGGACGATGAAGAAGCCGCCGCCGTTGATGGCCAAGTCACTTGCCGACGTCGTGTAGCTCGTGCCGCCCTGCTGCGAGATGCTGTAGCGCACCTGGGTCTCGACGCCGCCGGAATTGTAGTTGCCGCCGCCAGAAGGCAGGATCATCGACGAGAACTCGGTTGAGGCGCGCTTGTAGCCCGTCGTGTTCGCGTTCGCGATGTTTTCGGCGACCGTGCCGAGACGGTTGGACTGGGCGTTCATACCGGACACGCCCGTTCTCATGCTGCCATAGAGACTCATATCGGATCCTCATTTCCTTGTTACGGCGACACTAGGAAGCGGGCCTTGCGTGAACCTGTCTTGGTTCGGCGCCCGCTCAACCGCGTGGCGCTCAGTTCCAGTCGATGCAGTAGCCAAGGAAGCGCTTGGAATCGATCGGGTCGAAGCCGAGCTTCTTGCGCAGTTTCTTGCGCAGCTTGCTGATGTGGCTCTCGACGACGTTTTCTTCGACGTCCTCGTCGAAGATCCCGTAGATCGCGTTGAAGATCTGCGACTTGGATACGCGGCGGCCGCGGTTCGCGACCAAATATTCGAGAATCCGCCGTTCGCGACGCGGCAGTGCGAAGACGTCGCCGTTGATCTCCGGATCACGGCCATCGGCAAAGACGCGGATCGGACCGATGTCGGTGAAGTTGGTAATCGCCTTCAGGCGGCGGCGGATTGCGGCGACGCGGGCGAGGATTTCGCGGGGGTGAACCGGCTTGCGCACGACGTCGTCGACGCCACAATCAAAGAGCGCAAGCGTATTTTCGAGAGAGGGGGTGTCGCTGACGGCGATGACGGGCGCCATCGACCGGTCGCGGATGGCACGAGGCAGCGTGAAGGTGGCGTCGCCCTGGCCGATCAGGAAGGCCTCGACGGCATCGATATCCGAATCAGCCGCCGCATTTACCCACTCGCCAAACTCCCTGGGGTCGAAGCCCGTCGAGGGAATTCCTTCACGCCCGAAGAGGGACGTGTATCCGTCCTTCACCAGCTCTCTTTCATCAACCACTACGATCATTCGCCCGCCTCCGAATCAGTATGGCTCCGCACTGATCGAGAGGTACGAATCGAAGGATTCATGAACAACTAGAGGAAGTTACTGGGTGGAATTAATAATTGATTAACCATGTTTCGCCGATTTGATCTATATCTAGTGGCACCCCGTTAACATCGGCACTAAAATAATGTGGAAAAGTTAACGGACTGCGACAAATCCGCTTGCCGTCACATTGTCCACGCATTGTCGCCACAATGCGGCAACGCCTTCAAAAATGCAATTATGGGTTGTTCATTGACAGAACTGCGTGGCGTTCGGCGTCCACTTGCCGTAGCCCGTCGCGACGAGATTCGCGATCACCCGACAGACATATTTCTTCTGCGCCGGGTCGTTGTTCGGGCCCGCGTGATAGCGGGCAACAGCCATGGTCCAAGTCTCATGCTTGGCGTGCAGATTGGCCAGGAAGCGCGCGGCATATTCGACATTCTTGCGCGGGTCAAGCATCTCCTGCGGCGAGCTGAAATGCTCGCCATGGAAGTAATAGTTGATCTGCATGCAGCCAAGATCGATGAGCTTGGCGCCCTGCGCACGGGCATTGCCGAACTGCGTGAGAACGTCCTGTTCACTGGTGCCAAAATAGGCCTTGCCTTCGATGTTCATCGCATAGGGCTGCAGCGAGCCCTTGCGGCCAGTTTCGGTCAGCCCGACGGAATAGAGTATCCCGGCAGGGATGTCGTATTTCGCCGCGGCGTTCATGATCTCGCGTTCGCAGACGCCGGCGCTGGCCAAGGCACTACATGTAGACGTGACCAGTGCGAGAGCGCTCAGTGCCGGCAGCCGCATCGTCCGTCCCGCCATTGCCAACCCACCTTTCCGCCATCGAAGCCTGGCCGTCGTCCTGTCGCTGCTGACGTCCCTGGGCGTTGCCGTCAGCCCGCTCGCGTCCCTGCTGCCCGGCCTGGGCTTGTGCCTGAGCCTGCGAGCCTCCGCCCGTGGACGTGTCGCCGCCCGAATTGAACACGATGTTGACCTGGTCGACCGCGAAGCCCTGCGCACGCAGGGCCTTCACCATCTCGCTCTGGTCGTCGCGCAGCTGCCGGAACGCTTCGCCGGTCTCCACCTTCAGCTCGACCTGCAATTCGTCGTCCTTGAGCCTCAGCGTGGCGGTGACGAGACCGAGCTCGATCGGATGGAGCTGGATCTTCAGCGTGTTCAGCGTCTTGCCGGCCTGGGTCCAGGCGCCTGGCTGGCTGAGTGCCGCGCTCGGCTGCAACGGGCTGGCGCCGACTTCGCCTGCGATCGCGTCCGCCACGGCGCTCGTGTTCGGATTCACCGAGATGCCCAGGTAGCGCCGAGCCTCAAGTACCGTGACGTTCTCGACCTTGGCAGCCTGCGAACGGGTGCCGTCGAAAGCAGCCTCTCCGTCCTTGGAAAGGCTCATGGTTACGGCCTGTCCCTTGCCGTCGGCCCGTGCGAAGCGGAAGAGCCGATCCGTATCGGCCTCGCCTGCCGTAGCTTCGGCCTTGGCGCCGTGCTCGCCGGTCCCAGCGACATGCATGCCTGCAGCCTCGCCCGTGCCAGTCGCCGGCTGACGGCCGGCCTTGGTCGTTTCGCCGAGAGCCTGCCCGACTGCCTGGCCGCCGCCGAGCAGCGTCAACAGGTCATCCATATCCATCTTCGATGCCGACGTCGCTTCGCCGCCCTCGCCATTGGCGGCATCGGCGTCGCCTGCCGCCGTCGTTTCGCCGTTTGCCTGCGCCTTTGCCAGCCGCTCCGCAAGGTCGGCAATGCGCTCTGCGAGTTCGTCCGGGACGGTCGCGTTGCTCAAACCGGCCGGATCCGCGTTCGCCTTGGCCGTATCGGCCTTGTTCGCCGTGCGACGCGCGCCAAGGTCGCGTTCCGTTGCTGGGAAACGGTCGTGGGGCGCGTGTTCGCCAAGTGCCTGTTCGTCGCGGCCGATGGCAATGCTGCGCGCCGCCGCGCCGTGCCTGCCGGCGCTCTTGGCAATGTTGTCCTTGTCGATCAAGGCTCCAGCCTCCGTGTCGTCGCCGGCAGCGGTGTCGCCGAGGCCTTTGCCGGTTCCCGCCTGATCATTCGCCTTCTGCCGTCCAGCATTTGCCACGGCGTCCTCGAAGGCACCGCCCAAGGCGCCATCCGCCTGCTCCTTGCCGCCGGCGCGCCCATTTCCCTTGCCGGCAGGGGCCGGGGGCAGACCACGCAGGCTATCATCAAGAGCCCTCATTTCCCTTCTCCCTTCAGGAGAGCATCGATCTCTTCGATCTTCGACCTCCCCTTCGCCACGAACCCGTCGTGTTCGGGATCGCCGGCCGCGCCAGCGTCGATTTCCGCCGTGCCTTCGGCTGCGGCCACCGGGATCGGCGTATTGCCGAAGGGGCTTAGGCCACTGCCTGTCTCCTCACCCGCTTCCGAGATGTCGGCTTCGACCGGTCTATCGGGTTTAGACGCAAACGCTTGCGTGAGGCTTTCATCATTCGGCGGCCTGACGACCGCATCTGCGACGGCTCTTGCGGCATCACGCAGCGCGCGGTCGCGTGGCGAAAGCTCCGCATCCGGTATCGCTGCTATGCTCGCTGTCGCGGCGAACACGTCGCTGGAGGGAACGGACGCCAGGCCCGCATAGAAACCGGCGAGCACTTTCGGCTGCATCGCGCCGTCGGCACCAAGCGCTTCTGCCCGCTCAGAAGCCTGTTTCGCCAATGCCTGCTTGCCGGCAATCGCTGCGCGCCGGGCGACACGCAGATAGACCTCGCGCTGGCGCGGCGCGTCCATGAAGTCGAGAATCTCGGAGATCCGCCCCTGGGCTTCTCCGTCGAAATGCGCGACGGCAAGCTCGACGAAGACGTCGGCGAACTGGCTGGCATAGGGAGACGTCAGGTAGCGGCGCGCATAGGTCAGCGCGTAGTGAAAGCCCTTGTCCGGCGCGTTGGCCTGCACCGCAAGGAACACGGAGCGACGCAAGGCCGCCTCCTCGATGATCGTGCCGGGAGCCGTCAAACGCGCCCAGTCGTAGTACTTCATCGCCGCAACCGGATCCTGCTGCGACGTCGCATTGCCAAGAATGAGATAGAGATACGGACCGATGCGGGCGTTTCGATATTCCGGGGCAGCCTTGGACAGGTTCTCGACGATCAGACCACCCTTGCCGTTCAGATACTGCCGTAGCGCTTCGGTCACGCGGGAATCGAAATTGCCGGCCACGTCATGATCCGAAAGGTACTTCAGCGTCTCGGGATTGCCGCCGCTCATCGCATAGACAAGCGCCGCATCGACGTTGCGCGGGTCGCTAAACACCGAGGCATCGGCGGCGCGCAACCGCTTGTCGATCGCCCCGAGCATGAAACGCTGCATCTCGATCGCGGAGTGATCGCCGAGCACCACGGAGTCCTGCACATATTGCAGCGACCGGATCATCTTGAAGGGTGCGAGTTCCTCGATATCGTTCGCCCTGGCGCTCCCGATTGCAAACGGGGTCGCCAGCACGCAGCAGGTCATCAGGATCGATCGCAGGCGTCTCAGCATCATGTTTAACCCGGAGCCGATTGCAGCAGGATCTCGATGCGCCGGTTGCCCGGCGCATAGGGATCAGCCGGGATCTGCAACCGCCGGTCGGCGAAGCCAGTGATCTGGCTGACGCGGTCTTCCTTCAGACCACCGCGAACGAGCATGTAATAGGCACTCTGGGCGCGTGCGGCGGAGAGCCGCCAGTTGTCATAGGTGCCGTCCTTGAACGGGCGACCGTCGGTGTGGCCGCGGATCGCGACAGCACCCTGCCGCTCGGCGAGCAGATGGCCGATCTTTTCCATCGCCAGTACCAGTTCCTTCTGCGGCACGGCCGAACCGATGGCGAACATCTGCGCGTCCGTGCGCTCGCTGATCGTAACCATGAGACCGCCCTCGGCCGGCGTTACGACGAGGCCTTCCGCCAGCTGGCCAGCCTCACCGGCAAGCTCCTTCTTGAGCTCGGCCTGGAGTTCTTCGGCCTGTTTCTCCGCGGTCGCCTCGGCCGTGTCGGTCTTCGGCTTGTCGCCGGCGTCGCTCTCGGCCGTTTTGTCCGTGCCGTCTCCTGCCTTCGCCTGCTCCGCCTGTTTTTCATCCTCGGTCTTGTCGACCGCGGGCGCGCCACCTGCCTGCATCGCAGATGCCGCGGCGAGCGCCACGTCGCTCTTGGTCGTATTGCCCGCTTCGGTCAGTTCGACCTGTTTGGTCCAGAAATCCGGATCGAACGGATCGCGATAGGCTTCGCCGCCGTCGGCGCCGGTTGCCGGACCGGACTGAGCCGCTCCGCCCTCACCCTTCACGCTGATGTTGGCCTGCTGGCCGACTTCGCGGGCGATTTCGGAGAGCACCGAATAGGGGTTCTCGAAGAAGTCTGCGTCGGAATACTTCGTTTCTTCGCCCGAGGTCGCCGTCAACTGGTCGCCGGTCTTGGCCGACCCACCGGACTTTTCCTGCTCGCCATCGACCTTGGAGCGCTGCTGCGTCTCCTCGCCCTGCGCATCCTTCGCCGGATCCTTCAAGCCGCGTTCGGCAGGCTTCTGGTCGGTCAATTGCACCGGATTGAAATAGGAGGCGATCGCCGCCTTCGTTTCCTCGTTGGCAGCGTTGATCAGCCACATGACGAGGAAGAAGGCCATCATTGCCGTCATGAAGTCGGCATAGGCGATCTTCCACGAGCCGCCGTGATGCCCGTCATGGCCACCGTTGTGGCGCTTGACGATAATGATCTCATGTTTGCCGTTGTGATGGTTTTCGTCGCTCATGCGAGAACTTTCCGGACGGTATCGGCCCAGGCGGCCATGCGTGTCACCAGGATCGCACCGTCCATTTCGACAGCGAGATCGATGTCGTCGGTTTCGACGTGGCGGAACAAAGGCATGTCCTCCCCGAGCTGGCGCTTCAGCGCCTCGAAGAGTTGGGTTGGGCCCTTGACGACGAGGGTGCAACCTTCGCCGGCCACCAGGCCCTGCTTAATCATCTGCGCCATATCGGCGACGGCGCGCTGCAGGAGGGCATCCTCCATGACCGGCGCAAGAACCCGAGCGGTCTGGTCTCCGAGCGCGGCCACCAGACTGTCGGCCATGTCGGCAAAACGCTCTGCCAGGCGGTTGGCGGTCTCTGCTTCGAGGCGTTGGGTCAAGGCCGCGAGCTCGGCCGCATGGGCCGCCTGCAGGTCGGCAATCTGGCGCTCGTGTTCGAAGACGAGCTCGGCCGTCGCCTCGGCGCGGCCTTCTGCGAAGGCGCGTCGGCGCTCCGCGTCGATGTCAATCTCTGGCATGGCTGGCCTCGCGCCGAGGCGGTCGCCATCGGCATAGTCGCTGTCCAGATCGGGGAAATATTTTTGGGGCATCAGCGACAGCTCGACTTTCGGCGCGCTGAAATCCTTGAGGTAGCGGGAGAGCATCGCACTCATGACCGGTCACTCGCGGCGGCGCAGCGATGCGGCAATCCCCGTCTGATCACGAGACGGCACCCTCTGGCGCGGATTTCCATGGCTCCTGGCACTGCTGACATGTCTCCCACGGGTCCAGCCGCGGATGCGAAGAACCCAACATTCTTGACGTACATCGGCGATGTTCGGGCTAGTCGTTCCCGGAGCGATCCGATGCAGGCGGCGGCCAAGATTCATTTTGGCCGGCAGTCATGCGACAGGACTGCGAGAGAAGGCTATTCGGTCAAACTTGTGCGAAAATGAATGTGTTGGACCGCGCCAGGGCAATTAGCGCGGTCCAACCGTTTCCACCGGGTGCCGTGACCGACGACGTGGCAGAACTCAAACTTTGCCGCCCCCATTCCGGGAAAGCGGAAGCGTTTTGGCGGATCCGCCGGGCGCAGCCGGCCACTCTCCGCCGATGCGCCTTACTGTTGGAACAGGCGCAGGATGTTCTCGGAGTTCGTATTGGCGATCGAGAGCGCCTGGATGCCGAGCTGCTGTTGCGTCTGCAGTGCCTTGAGGCGCGTCGATTCCTCGTTCATGTCGGCATCGACCAGGCGACCGACACCCTTGTCGATCGTATCCATCAGGTTGGCGATGAAACTTTCCTGCATGTCGATGCGCTTGGTGATGGCGCCGAGCGTGGAGCCGGCATCGGTCAACTGGCCGAGGATGTGGTCGACGACGCGGATCATGTCGTCCATCTGGGCGTCGGTGGTCGCTGCCGTCAGCTTGACTTCCGACGAGGTCGCATTCGGGGTGGTCACCGGTGCGCCGATCAGGTGGAAAAGCTTGGCCGAGGTGCCGACCGGCGACGTGAGCAGCGAGGCGTCGTAGCTTCTGGTCAGGAGGCCACGGCTCGCGTTGGCCGTATCGATCAGCATGGATTGCGCCGTGTCGAAGTCGAGCGTGGTGACCGACACGTTGCCGTTGGCATCGCGGTTGAACGAGGCAACGATCGACTTGGTGCCGACGGAAGCCGCATTCGCGTTATAGAGCCAGTTTTCGCTGGAGAAGGATGCGGACTGCGCGGCAGCCAGGAGCTGGTTCTTGAGTTCAGTGATTTCCTTGTCGATCTTCAGCTTGTCGACGCCCGGCTCGCGCGCGGCAACCAGCTTGCGCTTGATCTCGCTGACGACGTCGATCGACGAATTCATCGCCGCATAGGCCGTGTCGATCTTGGCTGCACCGAGGCCAAGTGCGTCTTCGACGGTCGACAGCGCCGCATTGTCGGAGCGCATGGTGGTCGCGATCGACCAGTAGGCGGCATTATCCGCAGCGGTCTGCACGCGGTAGCCGGAGGAAATCCGATCCTGGACCTCGGCCATGTCGGTATTGATGGAACGCAAGGTCTGAAGCGCCGCCATGGCGGCGGTATTGGTCATGATGCTGGTCATTGGTCACCTGCCCGGAATGAATTTCTGAAGACATTCCGGAGTGCAGAACCGGCAGCGATGGGACTGGCATCATGCGAATCGCCCCTGTTTTGCCCTGGAGGCGACCCTTCGCTCTTAACCAATATGTAACGATTGCGTGGTTAACAAATGGTTAACGCCGTTAGTAAGTCGGTAACAAAGGTGAACAAAAATAAGGGAATATGGATGAAAGGTTAAAGGCGGATCGCGCACCCTGCCTGACACGCCTGGGAAAGTTTGAAGCGCAAAACGAAAAAGGCCGCACGACCCCGTTGGGCGTGCGACCTTTCTGCTGTGTGCGCAAGAGGGGCGAAAAGTCGCCCGTCTTGCCTGTCGTTCGCTTAGCGGAACAGCGACAGGATGTTCTGCGAGTTGGTGTTGGCGATCGTGAGCGCCTGGATACCGAGCTGCTGCTGTGTCTGCAGAGCCTTCAGGCGGGTCGACTCTTCGTTCATGTCAGCATCGACGAGGCGGCCAACGCCCTTCTCGATCGAGTCCGAGAGGTCGCGGACGAAGTTCTGCTGCAGTTCAACGCGGCTGTTGAGCGCACCGAGATCGGCAGCAGCGTCGGTCATCTGCAGAAGCGTTGCGTCAACGCCCGAGATGGCTTCTGCCAGAGCGCCCATCGTCATGTTGGTGATGTCGAGCGACAGCACGCTGTAGCCGGTCGTAACCGTCGCACCGTTGGTCGCCAGCTTGTATTCCATGTAGCTGGA